>QMLT01000042.1 GCA_003646875.1 Deltaproteobacteria bacterium | reverse complement strand
CTTGGGGCTGACCGAAGCGCCCTGCATATATGGTAGGCGGAACGGGATTTGAACCCGTGACCCCCGGCTTGTAAGGCCGATGCTCTCCCGCTGAGCTACCCGCCCCTTATTAGTGTGCAGTAATCTGAGATTTGGCCTCTCCTTTAGGTAAGGTGAAAGGTTGAAACCTATCCTCTGGGAGAAAGAGATCTTCTCCTTTAACAAGTGTGAGGGCCTTCTCCAGGACATCATCCATATGCTCAACCAGGATTAATTCCACTTTCTTGAGAACCATCGCTGGTATTTCTTCAATATCCTTTTTGTTTTCTTGAGGGATGAGAACCTGTTCTATCCCACCTCTATGGGCAGCGATTATTTTTTCTTTAAGGCCCCCTATGGGAAGAATTCTGCCCCGTAGGGTTATCTCTCCGGTCATGGCCAGATTTCTTTTCACCGATTTTCTTAAGAGTGCAGAGGCAATTGATGTCGCCACAGTGATACCTGCCGATGGCCCATCTTTAGGCGTTGCTCCTTCGGGAATATGGACATGTATGTCTACCTTTTCATAAAAATCGTCAGGCAACCCTAACCTTCTTCCTTTTGTGCGGACATAACTTAAGGCAGCTTTAGCTGATTCTTTCATCACATCCCCAAGGGTACCTGTTAAGACCAGTTCTCCTTTTCCTGGCATAACGGTAGTTTCTATGTGAAGCAACTCCCCGCCTGCACTTGTCCAGGCTAAGCCGGTGGCAAGACCTATTTCATCTTTTTCCTCTTTTCTATCATAGTGAAATTTAACAACGCCTAGGTAATGATGAAGAGAATTTGCACTAATCATTATCTTTGTAGAGATGCCTTTTTTGGCCACCTCTCGTGCAATCTTCCTGCATACAGAAGCTATTTCCCTCTCTAAATTTCGAACACCTGCCTCTCTGGTATAATACCTGATTATATTTAAAATAGCTCGATCAGAAAAAGAGATGTTATCCTCAGAAAGGCCATTTTGCTCGATCTGCTTTTTTATCAGAAACCTTTTAGCAATGTGCAACTTTTCAATTTCTGTATAACCAGGCAGCCTTATAATTTCCATTCTATCCTGCAAAGGCGGCGGAATACCAATAAGTTCATTGGCTGTCGTTATAAAAAAAACCTCTGAAAGATTGTAGTCAATATCAAGATAGTGATCATTAAAGGCATAGTTTTGTTCTGGGTCAAGCACTTCTAAAAGAGCAGCCGATGGGTCTCCTCTGAAATCAGTGCTCATCTTGTCTACCTCATCCAGGCAGAACACAGGGTTATTTGATTTTGCTCTTTTAAGATATTGGATGATCTTTCCTGGCATAGCCCCAATATATGTTCTTCTATGGCCCCTTATCTCGGCCTCATCCCTGACACCTCCAAGAGAGAGCCTGATGAAATTCCTTCCCATAGATCGCGCCACTGATTTAGCTAATGATGTCTTGCCAACTCCAGGAGGGCCAACAAAACAAAGAATTGGCCCTTTAATCTTTTTTGTCAGGTTCTGGACAGCTAAATATTCCAGTATTCTTTCCTTAGGTTTAGATAGCCCATAGTGGTCTTCTTCAAGTATTGCTTCGGCCTCCTGGATGTTTAATTTGTCTTTTGTGCGTGTCAGCCATGGTAAGGATAGAATCCAATCAATATAGTTTCGCACAACAGTTGCCTCTGCAGACATAGGAGTCATCATTTTTAATTTTTTGAATTCATGCCTCACCTTTGTGGCCGCCTCTTTGGGTAGGTTTTTATTCTTAATCTTTCTTTCAAGATCCTTGAGTTCGCTGGCAAAATCATCTTGCGTACCCATCTCTTTCTGTATTGCCCGCATCTGCTCATTGAGATAATAGTTTTTCTGCGTCTTCTCCATCTGTTTCTTGACCCTCTGCCGCAGACTTTCCTCGAGTTTGAGGATATCTATCTCAGCATTCAATAGCCTGTATAGCACTTCAAGTCTATTATTTACATCTTCTATCTCCAGCAAGGATTGTTTTTCTTTTATCTTTGCCGTGAGATGGGCAGCCACGGTATTAACTAATTGAGATGGATTATTTATAGAAGTAACAGTCTCAGCTACATCCTCACCAATCTTTTGGTTAAGTTTTGTGTAGGACTCAAATGAAGAATGAATGCTTCTTATAAGGGCCTCAGTTTTGGTGTTCGGTTCATAATGTTCCGAAATTTTCTCTACCTCGACCATAAAAAAACCTGCATCAGGTAGGTAATTCTTGATCTTGGCCCTGCTCTTTCCTTCCACTAAACTCTTAACTGTTCCATCAGGCATTTTAAGAAGTTGCAGAACTATGCCCAGGGTGCCGTAAGAGTATATATCTCGAAGGGTGGGTTTATCCATCTTGGCATTTTTCTGGGTGGACAAAAAAATTTCCTTCTCCTGAGAGAGTGCATATTTTAGTGCATTAATAGATTTTTCCCTTCCAATAAATAAAGGAATCACCATTCCAGGAAATACTACTATATCTCTTAAGGGGAGCAGTGGAACCTGTTTGTTCTCTTTCCCTAAGAAATTTTCTATAGAATTTTTCTTAAACATAGGCAGTTCTCAGGCAGATTTAATCTGGTTTTCCTTTTCATACAATAAAAGAGGAGATTCCTGGTTAAGTATCACTTCTTCCCCTATAACACATTCCTTTAGATCTGGTCGCGAAGGAAGATCGTACATAATATCCAGCATAACTTTTTCAAGAATGGCCCTTAATCCCCTGGCTCCGGATTTGCGATCAAGCGCATCCTTAGCCACAGTTTTTAACGCATCCTTGGTGAATTTTAATGTTACCCCTTCAAATTCAAAAAGTCTTTGATACTGTTTGACAAGGGCATTCTTGGGCTCTGTCAGTATCCTGACTAAGGCGTTAAGGCTCAATTCACCAAGAGAGGCAATCACTGGAAGCCGTCCGATAAATTCCGGTATGAGGCCAAATTTAATGAGATCTTCAGGTTGAACTAACGATAAAGTTTCCTCCAGGTTTAATTCGCCTTGACCCCTGATATCGGCTTCAAAGCCCAATGTTTTGCTCCCTGTCCTTGAAAGAATTATCTTGTCTAAACCATTAAAGGTGCCTCCACAAATAAATAGGATGTTTCTGGTGTCCACCTTTAAGAAATCCTGTTGGGGGTGTTTTCTGCCTCCTTTTGGAGGTATATTGGCAACTGTGCCCTCTAATATCTTTAAGAGGGCCTGCTGAACACCCTCACCAGAAACATCTCTGGTTATTGAGGGGCTATCAAATTTTCTGGCAATTTTGTCTATCTCATCAATATAGACAATACCTTTTGCTGCCTTCTCAATATCATAGTCTGCCATTTGAACGAGGCTAAGAATTATGCTTTCAACATCCTCGCCTACATAACCAGCTTCGGTCAATGTGGTAGCATCTGCTATTGTGAACGGCACATTCAATATCCTTGCCATGGTTTGAGCTAAAAGTGTTTTGCCCGACCCTGTAGGCCCTATCAGGAGTATATTACTTTTATCAATTTCCACATCTTCCCTGCCGATGTTTGCCCCGATTCTTTTGTAGTGATTATGTACCGCGACGGAAAGAACCTTTTTTGCCCTGTCTTGCTCTATCACATACTGGTCCAATTTTTTCTTTATCGCCTGCGGTTTGGGTAGAAGATTTTTCTGTTTATTTTTCTCTTCCTGCTCATATTCTTCCTGGATAATTTCATTGCAAAGAGAAACACATTCATCACAGATATAAACTGAGGGCCCGGCAATGAGCTTTTTTACCTCATCCTGACTTTTTCCACAAAATGAACAAACCAATTCACCCGATATATCATCTTTCCTGGTCATTTCCACTCCCCTTATTTTTCTCCATATTTATCATTTCCCTTTTTGTAATCACCTTATCTACAATGCCATACTCCAGCGCCTCCTGGCCACTCATAAAAAAGTCTCTTTCTGAATCGCTTTCCACCTTCTCCTTATCCTGGCCTGTGTGCAGGGCAAGGATATCATTGAGGGCCTTTTTTAGCCTTATTATTTCCTTTGCCTGTATATCTATATCTGTGGCCTGTCCCTGCGTTGCCCCCATAGGTTGATGTATCATTATCCTTGAATGTGGAAGGGCAAACCGCTTTCCCTTGCTGCCAGCCGCTAATAAAAGGGCGGCCATGCTGCTGGCCTGTCCTGTGCAGATTGTAGTAATATCAGATTTTACATATTGCATAGTGTCATAGATAGCCAGCCCTGCAGTAATTGATCCTCCTGGGGAATTAATATATAGGTTTATATCCTTATCCGGGTCTTCAGATTCCAGAAAAAGAAACTGGGCAATGATAATGTTTGCCATATCATCAGTAACTTGCTCACCCATAAAGATAATCCTATCCTTTAGGAGGCGTGAGTATATATCATATGCCCTCTCTCCTCGAGAACTTTGTTCTACTACTATTGGTATCAGCATTTTATTTTAGCACCTTTCTATCTTTTTGGCTTTCTTCAGATATCTCCTGAACTTCAGAAATTTTAGCACCTTGAACAAGATGATTCAAGATCTTTTCCATTAAAATCTGGTTTCTAAATGAATCCATTAAATTGTTTTTTTCATAGTATTGCTGAAGTATAGCGAGATTCTGTCCTGTTTGAGCAGCCAATTCCTGAAACCCATCCCTTATGTCACTATCCTCAAGCTTAATACCTTCCAGATCAGCTATTTTACTTAATATAAGCCCTTCTTTAACTTTTTCCTCAGCAGCCAGTTTTAAATCCTGTCTCATTGTATCTTCTGAAATATTAGCTGATTCGAGTTTAGTGCCGGCGCGAAGGAAATTTTGCTTTATAGTAGCCATTGAGTGTTCAATTTCGTTTTCGACCATAGTCTGAGGGAGTTCAAAATCTACCTTGGCTGTTATTTTTTTAAGAAGACGCTTTTTTAGCTCACTGTCTATTCTTTTCTCTTCTTGAAGTGTAATTTCTTTTTTAACCCTCTCCCTCAGATCTGCCAACGATTTAAATTCTTTGCCAAGGCTCCTCGCAAAATCATCGTTAAGATCAGGTAGATCCTTTTTTTTGATATCCTCAACACTGATATGAAATGTTACACTTTTATTAGCTAATCTTCTATCACTAAAATCTTCACTAAAGTCTATCTTTATATCCTTTTTCTCAGCTTTTTTCAGTCCTCTAATGCCTGATTCGATCTCAGGATAAAAATTTTTATCTCCTATATGGATCACAAAATCTTTACCCTCTATTCCTTTAACATGTTCGTCTTTCCACGTACAGTCGTAGTTAATGATTACATAATCGCCTTCTTTTATTCCCCTTTCTTCATTGATAGAGACGAGCTGAGCATGAGCCTCCCTAAGTTCTTTAAGTTTTTTATCGACATTATCTTCAGAAATATTTAAAATTTCTTTCTCAACAGGAATACCCATATATTCCTTCAGCTCGAAGTCTGGCCTTATCTCCATAAGAATAGTATAGTTAAAATTTTTTCCTGGTTGTATTGCCTCAGCTTCAATAGAGGGATTTCCTAATGGGAAAAGCTTGGTTTCTTCTATTACTTTGGAGAAAGATTCCTTTATTAAATCATTCTTGACATCAGTCATAATTTCCTTACCATAATACTGCTCAAGTATCCTTCTTGGAGCCTTGCCAGGCCTAAAGCCTTTAACTTTAACCCTTTTTGAAAGCTTATTGTAGGCTTGATCCAGTTTTTTAGTTACCTCTTCCGTCTCAATCTCAACATTAATCTGTCTTTTCACCTGACTTATTTCTTCAATGCTTGTTTCCATATCCTCTCACTTGCGTTATTGGTCATTCGTTATTAGTTATTCGAATAACAAGTAACAGATAACAATTTCACCCATCACTCCAGTGCTCCACTATTCCCTGGTTCAGACCTGCCTACCAGATGGCGGGCAGGCCTGACTTATAAAGAGGTAATTCAATATACGAAACTCGTGAGCACATCTATACTATTGTATTGCATCCAGGTTGCGCCTCCCGATCCCGTCCCGGTCTCGGGACGGGGAGGGCGGGCAAATACTCCAGTTGAGCCATACCTTTTTACTGGTGCGAGAGAGGGGACTCGAACCCCTATCCGTAATTACGGGCTGGATCCTAAGTCCAGTGCGTCTGCCAATTCCGCCACTCTCGCGCTTACTATTTAATATATCATCTTTACGAGTAATTACTCTCCTCCTATGTGTCAAGGGGAAAAGGGAGAAAAAGTCAAAAAGGAGAGCTACTTATTAGGGATTCTGCTCTCTTTTTCAATTTTTTAGTGATTATTAGGTTTTCTGTTTTCAATGTATAGGTCATTGTAGAGGAAAGGCCTAAAAATGTGCCAAATGGATAAGATTCCAGTAAGGATAGCCTCTCAATTTGCTTATTATATTTTTTTAAAAAGAATGGCATTATCTGGATACTTCCCCACTCCATAGGCACATTACCATATGCCTTTTTCACATATCCCTTAAGCCCCCACAGTGTAAACAGATGTGTTTCTCTAAATATAGAGTTAGAAAAAAGCGAATAAATTTTTTTACTTACACATCCTAAAGAAAGGCCATTGAGTACACCTATAAATACTTTGTTTTTTGTTACCCTCCCTGCCTCGCTTAGTGCTGCAAGCGGGTTATCGAGAAATTCTAATGTAATAATAAGGGTAGTTACGTCAAATTCGTTATCTTCAAAAGGTAAATCCTCTGCACTGCCGATTTTAAACGAGGCCTTATTACCCAATCTGGATTTCGCAATATCCAACATATATGGAGAGGCATCAAGGCCTGTTACATCGAGTCCTAATCGATTAAAAAGGAGGAGATGATTTCCTGTCCCACAGCCAATATCTAACACCCTTTCCCCCTTTTTTGGTCTTAGAAGACGGACAATAAGTTTACTGCTTAATCTGTCAAACAAGATCCCTTCAGGGGATTTCTGCCATGCTTCATAGAGCCTGGCTAATTTTACATCAAATATATGCCCCATGAGTTAGTTTCACCGTTGTTGCAAAATAGTAGACATAATCTTAACTAAACGATGAATTTCATTAAACACTGGCCACCCAGCTTTCTCCATCCTGATCCTTGCGGGTTCGAGAGTATCTTTTAGCCCTATGAGCCATGTAAGAATCGGTTTTTTCCGATCTTTAATCACCCCCATTAATTCAAGTAGATCAAAACTCCATGCACCCATGCCTGCAAAAAGATTGATGATTACCCCATCCACGTTAGGATCAGCATAAAGGGCAGATAGACCTTCTTTCAACGCAGCTATAGGCCCGTTTTTTTCCATGGCAGGCCAATAGTCCACGGGATTTTTTATGGGCATCCAGTCAGGCGATAATCGTTCCAATCTCTTGATGGTTGCAGGTGAAAGCGCAGCAAGATCAAGGCCGAATTTTTCTAAATAGTCAGTTGTTACAATACCAGAGGCCCCGCTGTAAGTCAAAATAGCGACCCTGCCAACCCTTGATGCATTGTTTTTTTGTGCAAATCCTTTTTCCAGAACCCGGGCAATATCCATCATTTCAGAGAAGTCATTTGCTTCCAATACACCTGCTTGCTTGATAGCGCCGTGTAATATCTGATAGTTCCCGGCTAATGAGGCAGTATGACTTACAGCAGCCATGGCCCCGGCTGCACTTTTGCCCCCTTTTAATAATACAAACGGCTTGTTAGATGATTTCGCCAATTCAAAGAACCTGCGCCCATTAGATAATGATTCCAGATAAAGAGCAATTACTTTTGTATCCGGATCATCTAAAAGAAATTCTAAAATATCAATTTCGGTTATATCACATTTGTTTCCAATTGAGCACACCTTTGCCAGACCAAGAGTATTATGACTCATGATTGTGAATAAAAAGCCTGCTGAAAGGAGACCGCTTTGAACAATCAGGGAGACACCACCGCTTTTCAGCAGGCCATGCCAAAGAGAAGGTGTCATAAAAGAAAAGACATATTGGTTTTTTGCATCAATCAAGCCCATACAGTTCGGTCCCCAGAGGCGTAATTTTCCATTTTTAGCTATGGTAATGCATTCATCCTGTAAGGCCTTGCCTTCAGGGCCAACCTCTGCAAATCCGCTATTTTCCAAAATAACTCCCTTTACGCCTTTAGCCACACATTCCCTGAGCACTCCTGGTGTTTGTTCAGCAGGAACAAAGATAAGCGCCAGATCAACAATTCCATCTATTGCGGAGATGGTGGGGTAGGTCTTAATATCCATAATCTTATCATATTTTGGATTAACAGGATAAATGGCTCCCTTATAGCCAAGGGTAAGGTTCCTGAGAAGATTATTTCCTCCCCTATCGGCATGAGCTGTAGCTCCCACTACTGCGATGGCCCTTGGATCAAAGAAAAATTTCAGATCACGTTTCATTATCTTTTTGTTTTTGAAAGCTCTCCATATGCCTGACAGGCGCTATTGTTGCCCAGCTCACAGCTTTTTTGAAGGTCTTTCCTTGCCATATCAGGCAATCCCTGAGCCTTATAGGCCATTCCTCGTGTATAATACGCCGTGGGCATGGCTGGGTTCAAGCGAAGCGCTTCACTGCAATCCTTAATCGCGCGATCAAATAGGGCCTTTTTAAGATAGGCCCATCCCCTATTATTATAAGCCTCTGCGTAATCTGGATTTAATGCAATCAATGTAGTAAAGTCATTGATTGCCTTATCATACATACCCATATTGCTATACGCAATCCCTCTATCAAGATATGCTTTTGTTTCTTTTGGATTTAGGTTAATGGCTTTACTAAATGCCTCAATCGCTTGCACTAGGTTCCCTTCCTGATATCTCTTGTTCCCTTTATCAAGCAACTCGGCAATAGTATCTGGCATGTTATGTTCTTTTGGAGTGAGATCCCTATTTATTTCTTTTTTGTTTATTGGCTTTAGATGGACGAAGAATAAATAGTTAATAAAAAAAACGAGCCCAAATACAGCTACCCACACAACTATCTTTCCTGGTGTTAGAGATGAGGTTTCCCGTTTAATTGCAGCTTTTCCCCTCTTGAGACCTAATGTCCGATCACTATTTTTACCCTTATAATCTTTTATTACCATGGCATTTATAAATAATTCAACAAAGCAGTAAGACAGAAAAAGACAATAGATTGTCAAATTGGGTATGTCACTCCCGATAAATCGGGATTGTGACAATATTTTCAAGTGGTTAGGCGAATTGCCACATTCCTACATTATTTTCTGCTATATAAAGGAATTACTTGAATGTTATCTTTTAGACAACTAACAACTATCAACGGACTCTACCTAAAATTGTTGGAACCCATACGTATTAAACAATTTATACAAGGAAAAGGTCAAGGGTTTGGTAAAGGGAGGGGAAGGAATTTAACTATCCTATCGCTCAGCATTAGTTAAACACATAGTGAAGAATTGACGACGTAACTGAGGCGGTCAAATACCAAACAAAAGGCCCGGTCAGTGGTGAGTAAGATGGTAATCCGAGGTCAGGGCATAGCATGTGAGGCAAAGATAGACAAGACTATGTGAAGATGTTGAAATAACATGGATGCCGCTGCGCTCATAGCAGCCGGACCTCCACCCACGATGAGGAGATCATAGATAAGTTCTGGGTCTGGCTCCTTTGCTTTCTCTAACAATGAACTCACATGGCCTTTCGGACACAACGAAGAATGAAAGAACTTCTCGTCATTCATTACTCATTTAATAAGGAGGTAAAATGCCTTCATGTCCAGTTTCAAGCCTGCCCTCCCCGTCCCGAGACCGGGACGGGATCGGGAGGCGCGACTTCGTTGGCAATCCATTTACAAACCCTCTCATGTTTGGAATGTCATATTATCCTTAACATCTGGAGGCATTATGAAGATTCGCTTGGCCGGTGACCATATACAAAGGCCTTAAAGAAGAGGCTAACTCCTCAGCGCCTATTTTTTGTCCGCTATGAGCTTTCTGAGTTCCATAGAAAGCTTGCTCAAGTGTTTTTTCTCTTCATTAACCAACTGACCAATAAATTCACGGCCCTTCTCCCCCTCAGTAGCATCTTGCATGGTAAGGAAGAAGATTATTGAATCCTTCTCAAACTGAATCCCGATCTTCAGCACATCTTCCGATTTTATCACCTGAGATAACTTTTCCTCCACATCAAAATCCGATCTGAACACGTGCATATCGGCCATCATCTGGAGGTATCGGTTCATTTCATGGTCAGGATCCCAGAGTGTTCCTTCAGTAGCTTCTTTTGGCAATTGAGCTTTTAGCTGAGTAAATCGCTTCAGATGTCCTGCCTCTTCTTGAGCAAGGAATGCTAAAAGCTCCTTTGCATCAGGATCATCAATAATTTCCATGGCCTTTTTATAT
>QMLT01000041.1 GCA_003646875.1 Deltaproteobacteria bacterium | reverse complement strand
TAAAATCCACGTTGCACGTGTGTCCCGATTTATGGGGGCACGCTAATGCCCCCTATTTATTAAGGGCATGGAGCAAAAAAAGACATACCCATGCTCCCTGACTTTATGTAGGCCTTGTTGTGCTTTATTGCCCGACAGATACCCCAACTTATTGAGAAGAGTTACATAAATAGCATACCTAATGATTGTAAAAATTCTTGAGTCATGAAGACCCAGTTAGTGTATCGAGTTAATAAGGCTTTAACCCAAAAAACTCAATAAACACAACAAACCCTAAAAACACAATAAATCAAATGGATATTGATGAAGTATTCATGAAAAAGACGCTTAGGCTGGCAAAAAAGGGCCTGGGCTCCACATCTCCAAATCCATTAGTAGGGGCGCTTGTTGTTAAAGATAGGAAGATTATTGGCTCTGGATATCATAAAAAGGCAGGAGACCCACACGCTGAAATAGAGGCTCTATCAAAGGCTGATAAAAGCGCAAAGGGAGCCACGCTCTATGTTAACCTGGAGCCCTGTAACCATTATGGCAGAACCCCACCATGCACAAAGGCTATATTGAAAAGCAGCGTTAAGAAAGTTGTTGTGGGCATGGTTGATCCTAATCCACATGTTACTGGAGGTGGGTGTGAATTCCTTTCCTCTCATGGGGTGAAGGTGAAATGTAACGTGTTAGAGGCGGAATGCAAAAGGTTAAATGAGGTTTATATAAAATATATAACAAAAGACAAACCATTTGTGATTTTGAAGGGGGCCCTTACTCTTGATGGGTGGATCGCTACACAAACAGGCAATTCAAAGTGGATCACAGGTGAAAAATCAAGAAAGTTTGTTCATTCATTAAGAAAACGAGTGGATGCTATTCTTGTTGGGGTAGGGACTGTTATAGTGGATAATCCTTATCTTACACCTTATCTGATAGGAGAATCAACCTCCTCAGATCCTTTTCGGGTAATAGTAGATACAAATTTAAGGATTCCTTTACACAGCAGGGTGTTTAATTCACCTAAATCAGGCTTGACCATCATAGCTGTAGGTAGTAATGTAGATAGCGCAAAGAGAAAAAGGATAGAAGACTTAGGAGCTCGGTTTGTTGACTGCCAGGTAAGAAATGGGCGGATTGATCTCGCCGATTTACTGGATGAATTAGCCAAAATGTCAATAAGCTCTGTTTTAGTAGAGGGTGGGGCAACACTATTTGGCTCCATGATAAGGGAGGATCTTGTTGATAAGTATTATATGTTCCTCGCCCCTAAAATATTGGGTGGTGATAATGGCGTGCCATTTGCGAGAGGACCAGGATGTGATAATATAAAAGATTGTGTATTGCTAAAGGATTTAATGGTCAGAAGATTTGATGATGATATTATGATTGAGGCATACCCAAGGCGACATTCTGCGAATGCCAAATTGAAAATTGAAAATTGAAAATTTTAAATTGAAGCGAAGCGATAATGTTCACCGGTATTGTTGAGGGAATTGGAGAGGTAAAAAGCATCCGCAGGTTAGGCGCAGAGGCTGTCTGTATCCTAAGAGCGCCTCCCTTTTTTTCTGATTGCCATCCAGGGGAAAGTATTGCGGTTGATGGCGTCTGTTTGACCATCACTGAGATAAAAGGAGAGCTTTTTACTCTGGATATTTCGGCTGAGACCCTTAACAGGAGCACGTTAGGAAAATTGAAACAGGGTGATATGATAAATCTTGAAAGGGCGCTTAAGCTTTCTGACAGATTAAGCGGACATCTTGTGAGCGGTCATGTTGATGGCACAGGGATAATTGAAAAGATCGAAAGGTTTCAAAGATCATGGATTATTCACATATCTCTTGATCAGTCTCTAAGCAGGTATTTGATAGACAAGGGCTCCATAGCTGTGGATGGAATAAGTTTAACCATCAATAGATGTACGCAGACATCCTTTGATGTAACAATTATCCCTCAAACTGTTCATAACACTACACTTTATCAAAAAGAGGTCGGCGGCAGAGTAAACATAGAGATAGATCTGATTTCCAAGTACATAGAAAAATTCTTTTTAAATGATAGAACAAGTATATCAAAAGAAAAACCATCAAGGATCGATAGAGATATGTTGATCAGATATGGTTTTGGAGAAAGCAGTGGGAATTTCTAATATAAAGGGAGCGCTTGAAGATTTAAGACAGGGAAAGATGATTATCCTTGTTGATGATGAGGACAGGGAAAATGAGGGCGATTTGACCATGATCGCTGAGAAGGTCACCCCAGAGGCTATTAACTTTATGGCCAAATATGCAAGAGGTCTGATTTGTCTAGCCCTTCATCCAGATATAGTTGAACGGTTAAAACTCCCCCTCATGGTTCATGATAATCAATCTCGTTTTCAGACTGCCTTTACTGTTTCTATAGAGGCAAAAAATGGGGTAACAACCGGAATATCGGCTGCTGATAGGGCGCATACTATCCTTACAGCTGTGGCGGACGATGCGAAACCAGATGATTTAGTTCAACCAGGGCATCTGTTTCCCCTAAGGGCAAGGAGAGGAGGGGTGCTTTTCAGAACCGGGCAAACCGAAGGTTCTGTGGATCTTGCCAGGCTTGCCGGTCTAAAGCCGGCAGCGGTTATCTGCGAGATAATGAATGAAGATGGCACTATGGCGAGAAGGCCTGATCTTGATCAATTTGCTAAAAAGCATGGACTCAGAATAGTTACTGTTGCTGATATTATTGCCTATCGAATGCGGAATGAATCCTTTGTGCATAAAGAGGCAGAAACAATTTTGCCAACCCCATATGGTGAATTCAAGGCAGTAGCATTTATAAATGAGCTCGATAACAGTGAGCACCTGGCCCTAATAAAAGGCGAAATTGAGCCCAACAAAGATATTCTGGTGAGGGTTCATTCTGAGTGTTTGACAGGGGATGTCTTTGGTTCATATCGATGTGACTGTGGGGATCAGTTGAAAAAGTCGTTAAAGATGATCAATCAGGAGGGACTCGGTGTTGTTGTCTATTTGAGGCAGGAAGGTCGGGGAATAGGTTTTGCCAATAAGCTTAAGGCCTATGCCTTGCAGGATAAGGGCTTTGATACAGTAGAGGCAAATAAAGAGCTGGGCTTTAAGCCTGACTTGAGAGATTATGGAGTTGGGGCCCAAATTCTTGTCGCCTTAGGTGTAAGAAGGATGAGGATAATGACGAATAATCCTAAGAAGATAATTGGTCTGGATGGCTACGGCCTAACAGTAACAGGAAGGGTTCCCATTGAAATTACTCCAAGACCTGAAAATGTGCGCTATCTTTTAACCAAGTGTGAAAAATTGGGTCATATCATGAGTTTTAATAGTTGAATAGTCAACAAGGTATCAATGAAACAATACGACAGATCTACCAAAGTTAAGGGGGGCGCCAATGCCTAAATTTATTGAAGGAGAGATTTCTGCGAAGGGAATTGCATGTGCAATCGTTGTTAGCCGTTTTAATGACTTTATATGCCAACGATTATTGGATGGGGCCTTAGATGCCCTAAAAAGGCATGGGGCATCTGATGATCAGATAACTATTGTTAAGGTGCCTGGCGCCTTTGAAATCCCTTCTATGGCAAAAAAATTGTCGATGAACGGTCAATTTGAATGCGTGATCTGCCTGGGGGCCGTGATCAGGGGCGCTACTCCGCACTTTGAGTACATTAGCTCCCAGGTAGCAAGAGGAATAGCTACTATTGCACTTGAGAGCAAGATTCCAGTTTCATTTGGAATAATAACCAGTGATACCTTAGAGCAGGCCATTGAAAGGGCTGGCGCAAAGAGTGGAAACAAGGGTTGGGATGCTGCTGTTTCGGCTATGGAGATGGTCAGCCTGTTTAAGGCCCTTGATTAGGTTATCCATCAATCCAGTTATCTATTACTCCAGTATTCCATTGGGGCAAAGCCCTAAGTTTATAACATGGGAAAAAGAAGGCGCTCGAGGGAGCTGGCGATAAAGGTTCTTTTTCATCTTGAGTTTTCAAGAAAAGATGATCCTGCTCAAGCCTTTGATTTAATCTGCAATAACTTTGGTGTATCTAAAGATATTGAGATTTTTTCAAAGGAGCTTGTCCTTGGGGTTTGCGTTCATCTCAAAGAGCTCGATAAGTTGATATCTAAAACTTCTCAGAACTGGCGATTAGAAAGGATAGCGCGAGTTGACCGCTCTATTTTACGATTAGCTGTATATGAGCTTTTATACAGGGGCGATATACCGCCAAAGGTTTCTATTAATGAGGCGGTGGATTTAGGAAAAAAATTTGGAACAGAGGAATCAGGCGCCTTTATTAACGGCATACTGGATACGATTTATACTTCTCTAAGCAAAACAAGCCAGAACATAGGCCCAGGCGAAATAAAATAAGCGCAGGCTAACAATTGCTGATTAAGGAATCCCTAAATTACTAAATATATGCAACTTCAATATGAAATTGGATTTAAGGCTCACAGATTTTTGGATCAACTATGCAGGCCGTGGTTGCCTTCCTGTTTAAAGCTAAATTCCCCTTATAGGATATCTTTGTAACTCCTTCATGAAAGGTTATTTTCACCATTGATGAAAAAAATTTTTCTGATTTACAATTTTTAAGTAGGGAGTTAAAGACATATCTGAATCTTCCTGCCTCTGATTATTCTCAATTATTAACAGTAGAAAGGCAAAGTAAATGAAAAAGTATGATCCTCAAAAAATAGAGGGTAAATGGCAGTCATTCTGGGAAAAGAACGATTATTTTACGGTTACTGAAGATAAGAATAAGAAAAAGTACTATTTGCTTGAAATGTATCCGTATCCCTCTGGCAAGATACATATGGGGCATGTCAGAAATTATGCTATCGGAGATGTAGTTGCCAGATATAAGCGGATGAGGGGATTTAATGTGCTTCATCCAATGGGCTGGGATGCGTTTGGTATGCCCGCAGAAAATGCAGCTATTGAGAATAACACGCATCCGGCAAAATGGACGTACGATAATATAGACTACATGAGGTCTCAATTAAAGAGGATGGGTTTCAGCTATGATTGGAGCCGGGAACTGGCCACCTGCCGTCCTGAATATTATCGCTGGGAGCAACTTGTTTTTGTGGACATGTTTAAAAAAGGCCTGGCTTATAAAAAAAAGACCTATGTTAACTGGTGTGAACTCTGTAAGACAGTGTTAGCCAACGAACAGGTTGTCGATGGATGCTGCTGGAGACATCCTGATCAAGAGGTTACCTTAAAGGAGATGGATAGCTGGTTTCTGAAAATTACAGACTATACAAAAGAATTACTCGATTATTGTGATAAGCTTCCAGGGTGGCCAGAGAAGGTGCTCACCATGCAGAAAAACTGGATAGGGGAAAGCCATGGAGCTATTTTAAGGTTTCCTGTAGTGGATTTCGACCGTGTTATTGAGGTCTTTACAACCCGACAGGATACGATTTTTGGCGCAACCTTTCTTTGTTTTGCCCCAGAACATCCTCTTATTAAGGAATTAATAAAAGGCATGCCTCAAGAAAAAGATGTCAAAGAGTTTATTGAAAGAATTCTCAAGGTAGACACATTCATGAGGACAGCTGATTTTACGGCCAAAGAGGGGATATTTACCGGAAGATATTGTCTTAATCCTGCGACAGGAGAGCAGATACCTATCTATGTAGCCAATTTTGTCCTATATGAGTATGGAACAGGGGCGATTATGGCAGTCCCTACCCATGATCAGAGAGACTTTGAGTTTGCCAAAAAGTATAATTTATCTCTCAGGGTTGTCATCAAACCAGAGGATACAGATTTGAATGAAGAGGAAATGACCGAAGCATATGTTGATGAAGGGGTTTTAGTAAATTCTGGTCCATTTAATGGGATGCCGAATAGGGAGGCCCTGGACTCAATAATTGAGTATCTGGAATCAAAGGGAATGGGCTATAAAACAATAAATTATCGTCTGAAAGACTGGGGAGTGAGCAGACAGAGATATTGGGGGGCGCCTATACCTATTATTTACTGTCCACAGTGTGGCGCTGTTCCTGTGCCTGAGGATCAGCTACCGGTTTTACTCCCACTTGATCTGGATCTCAAAGAAGGAGGAAAATCCCCGCTTCCACATGAGGCTTCGTTTTATGAAACGACATGTCCGCAGTGCGGCCAAAAAGCAAAAAGAGAGACAGATACCATGGATACCTTTGTTGAATCATCATGGTATTTTGACAGATTTGCATCTCCAAGATATGAGAATAGCATCTTTGATAAGGAAAAGGTAGCCTACTGGATGCCTGTGGATCAATATATCGGCGGCATTGAGCATGCCATACTACATCTCCTTTATTCCCGGTTCTACACAAAGGTACTCAGGGATATGGAGTATCTAAAAATAGATGAACCTTTTACCAATCTATTGACCCAGGGCATGGTATGTAAAGAGACCTTCAAGTGCCAGGAGCATGGCTATCTTTTTCCTGAAGAAGTCAAGGACGGCAGATGTATTCATTGCGGCAAAGAGGCACAGATCGGGGGCTCTGTAAAGATGTCCAAGTCTACCAAAAATGTGATCGATCCACAGAAACTTGTTGATCGATACGGCGCCGACACAGTGAGGATGTTCTGTTTATTTGCATCCCCCCCTGAGAGGGATCTCGAATGGAGCGATGAGGGTGTAGAGGGCGCCTGGAGATTTCTCAATAGGGTATGGCGTCTGGTTTTTGAAAACAGGCAAACCCTCTCCAATGCTCAACACTATGATGCAATTCAGTCCCTTTCACCTGATTTGCAAGATATTCACCGGAAGACACACCAGACCATAAAAAAGGTGACAGAAGATATAGAGAATAGATTTCATTTTAATACTGCCATCAGTGCGGTTATGGAACTTTTTAATACTGTTCATCAGTTTATCAGTAATGGGGAGGAAATATCTGAGCTTGCCTCCTCTGTTCTGAAAGAGGCAGTGGATACCATGGTAATGCTCTTGCATCCTGTCGTGCCACATATTACAGAGGAGCTATGGAGGGCCCTCGGTCATAGCGATAGTCTGGCAATTGTTTCATGGCCAACCTACCGAGAAGAGGCCATTAAGAAAGAAACCTGCTTAATTGTTATTCAGGTAAATGGCAAGCTACGGAGCAGAATAGAGATTCCCGTTTCGTTAAATGAAAAGGAGATTCAGGATTTGGCCCTTAAGGACAAACGGGTTCAGCGTTTTATACGAGACAAAGAAATAAAAAAGGTAATCGTTGTTCAGAAAAGATTGGTTAATATAGTGGTATGAATGGAAGCGTTTTAATGCAAGATTTAACTCCGGAGAATCTCCTGGCCTCTTTACAGAATGGCGCTTTCGCACCCTTTTATCTATTTTATGGTCCTGAAGATTTCTGGTTAGAGATAACCCTTGATAAGATCAAAAAAGATTTTATACCTGACGAAGTCAAGGCATTTAATTTAGAGACACTTTATGGTGGTGAGGTTACTGCCCAGGAGATACTCAACAGGGCTCATATCCTCCCTTTTATGTCTTCCCGCAGATTGCTTATAGTGAGGGGAACTGAGAACTTTACTAAAGACGCATATCAACAGTTTCTTTCCTATATGGACAATCCAGTTGATTCTACCTGCATTATTTGGATATCAAACAAAACAGATTTGACAGGGGCTTTTTACAAAGGGTTTAAGAAACTTGGCAGGGCAGTAAATTTTAAAAAGTTATCCGAACGGCAGGCATACAACTGGTTACAAAAGAGGGCAAAGGAGTTAGGGTTAGATATTGATAACCAGGGATCATCTTTTATTTATCAAATAGTTGGAAGCAGCTTAAGAGACCTCTTTAGCGCGATATTTAAACTTTCGCTGAGGTATCCACATTCCCGGATAGGTGTAGAACAAATAAAGGAATTGACTACATTTAGCAGGCTTTTTACAGTTTTTGACCTTGTAGATTATGTGTCTAAAAGGGATACTGACCATGCGATAGTTGTTTTAGGCAAGCTTTTTGAAACACAAGGACGGGATGCTAATACATTATTAGGCCTTTTAGGAATGTTGGCGAGACAGATTAGGTTAATTTTGAAAGCCAAGTCAGGCCTTAAGAAAGGAGGAGGGAAGATGGGAGTGATAAAAGGATTACAACCTCTCCCCACTTTTGTGATCGAAAAATGTTTGGCTCAGGAAAAATTCTGGCAGGAAGAAGAGTTAGAAGAGGCCTTACGCAATATATATGATGCTGATGGCTTGATCAGGTCTGGCTCGAGGGGGGATCTTGTTTTGGAGAACCTAATTTTTCTTCTCTGTTTTTCTCAGCGCTTACAATAGCAAGTTTATTTACCTGACGGGTCAATCTGGAAATTTTTCTGCTTACTGTATTTTTGTGCAGAGCGCCTTTGGATTGAACCTTCTGGAGTGTGGAAATGGCCTTATTAAGGCATAGATTTGCATCTTCGATCTTTTTATTAGCTATGGCGAGTCTTAGCTCTTTGACTGCATTTTTAGCCATGGTTTTGTATCCCACATTCCTTAATCTTTTCACTTTGCTTTGTCTATCTCTTTTGATAGCAGATTTATGATTTGCCACGTGTTTGCCTCCTGATAGTCTGAAAACACCCTTTTAAAGAAATGAATAATAAACGCAATCATTCAGCCGCTAAGCCACGAAGGGTAATAAATGATCAATGAAAAATTATCAATTATCAATTTTAAATTGCTAATTTTAAATTGTAAATTGTAATCTTGGTGGCTACATTCATTAAACTAATCCTGAAACTGTGTCAAGGTTTTTCATGCGAGAAAATGATCTTGTTACAAGGGCAGCCGGGGTAGTTGGTATTTTTACCTTCCTGAGCAGGATTCTGGGATTGGCAAGAGATATACTCATTGCCAATTTCTTTGGCTCTGGTATGTCTGCAGACGCATTTTTTGTTGCCTTTCGGATTCCCAATCTTTTAAGGAGACTCTTTGCAGAAGGTTCGCTCACTGTATCCTTTATCCCTGTCTTCACGGAATATTTACAGAATAAATCCAAAGAAGAGGCCTTTTTACTGGCACGGATTGTTTTAACCTTTCTTGTTTGTATTGTAACAGCTATTACAATTCTTGGCATTATCCTTTCACCGTTAATTGTAAAAGTTATCGCCCCGGGCTTTGGGTATATGGGTGACAAATATAACCTTACTGTTCTTTTGACCCGCATTATGTTTCCTTACATATTTCTGGTTAGCCTGCTTGCCCTTTTTATGGGTATCCTTAACTCTCTTAAGCATTTTTCAGCCCCTGCCATAGCGCCTATCTTTTTAAATCTATCAATGATCGCCGCTCTTATTTTCATAGTTCCCTTTATGAGAACACCAACAGTAGGCCTGGCTATTGGTGTAATCGTGGGAGGTGTTATTCAGATGGCATTGCAGATACCTTTCTTGATAAATAAGGGCCTGTCTTTTGCGCCGAAATGGAACGTAAGACATCCGGCATTAAAGAAGATTGGTATGTTAATGCTTCCGACCATCTTTGGTTCGGCTATTTACCAGATAAATCAACTAATTGGCACACTGTTGGCATCTCTGCTTAGAGAGGGTAGTGTTTCATACCTCTATTATGCTGATAGACTCGTCCAGTTTCCCCTTGGTGTCTTTGCAATAGCAATCAGCACGGCTGTTTTGCCATCTCTTTCAAGAGAGGCGGCAGAGGGGGATATTTATAGGTTAAAACAAACGCTTTCTCATGCCCTGAGACTTACTATGTTTATTGCTATACCAGCAATGGCAGGATTAATTGTTCTTAGAGGCCCAATCATTACGTTATTGTTTCAAAGGGGCGCCTTTACCTCATTTACCACAACAATGACTGCTACTGCCCTCCTTTATTATTCTGTTGGTCTTTGGGCATTTGCTGGCCTTCGGGTGTTTGTGTCAGCATTTTACTCGTTGCAAGACACCAGAACCCCTGTGAAAGTGGCAGTGGTGGCTATGATTGCAAATATTGTCTTTTCTCTTGCCTTAATGGGACCCCTAAAGCATGGAGGGCTTGCCCTGGCCCTTTCCCTTGCTTCCGCCCTACAACTATTTATGCTCATTTTTTTCCTGCAAAAGAGGCTGGGAGGTATTGAAGGAAGTGTGGTGATACACTCAATGGTAAGGTCTTTTATATCCTCTCTTATTATGGGTATCTGCATTTATCTTCTGGCCTTCAATGTTTTTAGTGGCATTTTGGAACAAAAAACTTTTAATCTCGCTTTAGGAATTTTGATAATAATATGCGCAGGGCTTGTTATATATATTATCTCCGCATATGTTTTAGGAAGCAAAGAGCTGTCATCTATTGCAGAGCTATTAAATTTATCTAAGAAAAAGGTAACTATTCAGCCACGAATGGACACAAATGGACACAAATGAGCCTGCCCACCCAGATTATATTGGGACAGGCGGGGTTGAGGATAAAGTTATTTCAAAAGAGAAATTTGGATATCAAG
>QMLT01000040.1 GCA_003646875.1 Deltaproteobacteria bacterium | reverse complement strand
TTTGAATGGACTGACCGCCTCCGGGAATGATACCTGTCACAAAACGTCACATTTTGCCGATGTGACGAAAACAGGTATCAGCTAAGTTATTGAAATTATTGGTAGGCCGTAGAGGAATCGAACCTCTAACCTACTGATTAAGAGTCAGTTGCTCTGCCAATTGAGCTAACGGCCCTCTAAAACTTTCAATGCGCCCGGCAGGATTCGAACCTGCGACCTACGGGTTCGAAGCCCGGCGCTCTATCCGCTGAGCTACGGGCGCGTATGCTTCTTTTACTCACATACTGGATAATCCTTAATGATGCATTAACAGGTATATATTTTTCTGTCAATATTAAATTTTGTAAAAACCCTTGACATTATCCTGAAATTTCTTTAATTAACAAAATCTCACAGATTGTGTTAGTTGAGAAATATAAAAAATCGACTATTGATATTTCAGTAATTAACTATATAAGATTTTAATGAGATGAAAACCTTTGTTGCCAAAGAGCATGAGATAGAAAAAAAGTGGTATCTAATAGATGCTAAGGAGAAGGTTCTGGGAAGGCTGGCCAGTGAAATAGCGAGGATTTTAAGGGGCAAAAATAAGCCTATTTTTACACCTCATATGGATGCTGGCGACTACATCGTTGTTATTAATGCCGACAAGATTATTTTAACAGGTCGTAAGATAGAAAAAAAGATATATTATCACCACAGCGGCTATGTCGGTGGGCTAAAAAAGACCACGGCTAAGGAGATGCTTTTAAAAAAACCAGAAAACCTAATAAAATTTGCTGTAAAGGGAATGCTGCCTAAGAATAGTCTTGGCAGAAGGCAATTAACGAAGCTAAAGATATATGCTGGCCAGGATTATCCTCATCAAGCACAACTACCGGAGAAATTGGAGATTTAAATGGCAGAAGAAAGGTATTACGCTACAGGTAAGAGAAAGTCTGCGATAGCAAGGGTCTGGATGAAATTAGGTGAGGGAAATATCGTTATTAACAAGAGTCCAATAGATGACTATCTGGTTACCGAGATAGCCAAGATGATTGTTGCTCAACCCCTTGAGCTGACAAATACTGTGGGCAGGTATGATATTACAGTAAATGTTAAAGGAGGAGGAATTTCCGGTCAGGTTGGGGCCATAAGGCATGGCATAAGCCAGGCCCTTCTCAAGATAAGCCCTGAATACAGAGAGCCATTAAAGAAGGCAGGCTTTCTTACAAGGGATTCCCGAATAAAGGAGCGCAAAAAGTATGGGCTACGTTCCGCCAGAGCACGATTTCAGTATTCAAAGAGATAATGAACATATCCTGATAAGTATTTTAAAAAGGGAAGGTTATTTACCTTCCCTTTTTTGTTTACAATCTCAAGAGCTATTGATTTAATCAAGGTAATTGTTCCACAGAGATATTTTTTTATAGTCTGAGAAAATTTATCAAGGTAGGTCTTATTGAGGCGGAATAGGTCTGGGTAAATACTTTCTAATCATGGTAAATGAATTGTGGTAAACAAAAAAGAGGAAAAAAATATAAAGCTAATTATTGCATACGACGGCACTGGCTATTTTGGATGGCAACGTCAGTTTGAGCAGCCTACGATTCAGGGCACTATTGAGGAAAAAATAAAGGTCATGGTGGGGAAACCTGTCACTCTTATTGCATCTGGAAGGACAGACACTGGTGTACACGCCCTTCACCAAGTAGCAAATTTCAGAGTTTTTTCCACCCTTACCCCTTCTGTCTTTTTAAAAGGTCTTAATTCTCTTCTTCCCGATAGCATTATCATTAAAGAAGCAGAATATGTCTCTCTTGATTTTCACGCCAGGTATGATGCCAAAAGCAAGGTTTACGAATACAGAATTTATAACGAAAAACTCCCATCCCCATTTCTAAGACATTATACGTGGCATGTATCGCGGTTACTTGACTTGCATGCCATGAAAGAGTGTCTGGAGGTTGTGAAGGGAATCCATGATTTTTCTTCCTTTTATTCTGCTGGAGATGGGAAGATTAATCCAGTAAGAAACATGATTCAGGCAGAGATTAGCATCCAGGATAGTCATCTTTTGAGCTTTAATTTTGAGGCAAACGGATTTTTAAGGCATATGGTAAGAAATATTATGGGAACAATTGTTCAAGCAGGCCTTGGTGAAATCAATACAGCCAATTTTATAGAGATATTAAAATCGAAAGACAGGCAAAAAGCTGGTGTCATGGCCCCACCAGGCGGACTATATTTGAAGGACGTGAAGTATTAAGGCTTTGATACTTGAAATCCTTGCCCAAACTCGCATGCCAGTTGGCAGGCAAGAAGGAGTATCGAGTTTCAAGTATAAAGTATCAAATTACAAATGGCAGATGATTCCCCTAAATTAATTATTATAAGCGGACCAACCTGTTCAGGAAAAAGCGCTTTAGCTGTTGAGTTAGCTTCAATCTTGGATGGGGAAATAATAAATGCTGATTCTATGCAAGTTTACCGGGGAATGGATATAGGCACAGCGAAACTTTCCATATCTGAGAGAAAAGGAATTCCTCATCACCTCATAGACATTATTAATCCAGATCAGGAATTTAATGCCGCATTATTTCTCGTTCATGCCCTTCCGATAATCAAGGATCTTCATTCTAAGAAAATACCTATCATTGTGGTTGGTGGGACAGGGCTTTATGTCAGAGCGCTTTTAGGTGGCCTTTTTAATTGCCCTCCATCAGACTTAGAATTAAGGCAGAACTTATGGGAGGAATGTGAAAAGGAAGGCCCATCCTTTCTTTATGAAAAGTTATCACGGCTTGATAGGAATGCAGCGGACAGGATACACCCAATGGATAAGGTTAGGATTATAAGGGCGTTAGAAGTAATCCATCTCACCGGACATCAATTCTCTGAGCTTACCAGAAAGCATGCTTTTTCTGACAAGAAATTTTCTGCACTCAATCTTTGTCTCCATGTTGACAGGCAAATTCTTTACAATAGAATTAACAGGCGGACTATCTCAATGATTGATTCAGGTTTGATTAATGAGGTTGAAGTTCTTCTTAAAATGGGATATGATTCAAATATTAAGTCGATGCAGGCCATTGGCTACAGGCATATAATAGGGTATCTTAAAGATAAATGGAATTTTACTGAGACTATCAAGCTCATTCAGCGCGATACAAGAAGGTATGCAAAAAGACAACTTACATGGCTCAGGGCTGACCCTGACATAATCTGGGTAAATCCGGATTATACAACAGAAATAATCAATAAGGCGATGACATTTATAGCTGCGCAAACTTGACCTTCTAAATATTTTTATTTACAGTCAGACATTGCGCGCTGTAGTCAAAAATGTCTGTGTTTTTAAGGTAGGATGAGTGATGCATTCTATTAAAAGAAAAATGGCTATGGGTTTGATTTTTCTTTTAATACTGCCTGGTTGCGTTGTCGCGACTAAGAAGGATGTGGTGCCCCCGCCTATAAAATCCCTGTACAAGGGAGAATACAAGGTAGGAGAATACCTCAAGAATCATCAGCCGAGAACGGTAGCTATTTTGCCCTTTAAAAATGAAACCAAAAAAGAAGAGGCATTTGAGGTTGTAAGAAGGACTTTTTACAATCATTTTAGCTCATTGAGGTATGGTGATTTAGAACTGTTCAAGGTTGATCAGAGATTAAAAAAGGCAGGCTTTACCGATGCCGATGAGATCAATAAGTTATCTCCTCAGAGGCTCGGTAAAATACTTGGCGTAGATGCGGTTATCTACGGCAGAATTACACATTATGATAGGGCCTATGCTGGCGTCTATTCCAAGGTTACTGTAGGCGCAGCAGTTAAAATGGTAGATACAAAGGCAAATAAATTTTTATGGAGCGGGCAGCATGTTCAAAGCAAACATCAGGGAGGGGTGCCCACTACACCTGTTGGTCTGATAATGACCGCAATTTCCACAGCGGCGAATATAAGACAAATAGAACTTTTGAGAACCAGCGATGATCTTTTCAGGGGTATGGTAAAGACTATTCCCTGCCCCACTGTTGCTGAGGCATCAAGACCTCCTGCCATTAAAA
Source organism: Deltaproteobacteria bacterium (assembly GCA_003646875.1). GTDB lineage: Bacteria > Desulfobacterota > DSM-4660 > Desulfatiglandales > B25-G16 > B33-G16. The sequence continues at coordinate 6,412 of QMLT01000040.1, read as the reverse complement.
TGCTTGTTCACGACGCTGTTGGATCTGCAAAGAAGGCAGGCGATATTATAAAGGTAGTGTTGGAAGGAGATCCACATTGTGCAGCCTCCTTTGATATTGGTGATTTTAAACAGGGAATAGAGATGAAGGAGATTCAGAGCGGTTTCTATGAGGCCAAATATCAGGTGCTGCCTGGCGACAACGCTCATGAGGCCATAATCACTGGTTGCCTTACAGATGAAATGGGTAATACTGCTAAATGGATGGACGTAATGGGCGCCATTACTATTGATACCACACCACCGAATATACCAACATGCCTCTCCTCTATGGGTCATAACCACGAAGTAGCGCTAAAGTGGAACGCAAACAAGGAGGAGGATCTTGCTCAATACAGGATCTATCGAAGCCAGACTCCGTTGACTGGTTACGAACCAATACTTTCCACCGAGTTTAACAAGACTGTTGATACAGGGATTGATAACTATAAACCATTTTATTACAAGGTGTCAGCCTTAGACAGGGCGGGAAATGAAAGCGAGTTGAGCCCTTCTATTAAGGGCATGGCTATCCCCCCCGGGCCAACCCATGTCTCAGGGGAAATACTAAAGGATACTGTCTGGTATGCCGGCGCATCTCCTTATGTTATTGAGAATGATATTTATGTCAGGCCAAAGGCAACCCTGGTGATAGAGCCAGGAACCAGATTAGAATCAAAGGGCGGTTCCATTATAATACAGGGTCAGTTACAGGCCGTAGGGGATAAGGAAGGAATAATTATCTTTAATGGTTTTGATGGTGGAAAATGGGCCGGAATTATATTTGACAGGGTAAAGAATGATAAAAGTCATGTCTCTTTTTGCCAGGTAAAAAATGCCTTGGTAGGATTGACAGTCCTGTCTTCATCACCATTTGTGAACCACATTGAATTTAGTAAAAATGAAATCGGAATCTTGATTAAAGGGTCTTTTTCCAAACCACAGATAATCGAAAATGATATCCATAGCAATACAGATTCAGGTATAATTGTATCTGAGGCATCATCACCTGTCATCACTGGCAACATTATTAAAGCAAATGGGAGACATGGTATTTTCTGTGACGGGGGAAACCCCCTGATTCAGGCCAATAGCATTGTAGGATGCGGTGGTGATGGCATAAATGTAGCCTTTGGCAAGCCTAAAATTATAGGTAACAACATCCATGACAATAATGGCCTGGCTGTAGTAATATCACCAAAAGGAGAGCCTATACGGGCATCAGATAACTGGTGGGGGAGCGCAGACCCCACAGTAATTCTTTCTCGAACAAGGGGAAAAGTGGTAGTTGATTCAGCGCTTGATAGCCCTGCCCCGAATGGAAAGCCATTTGCTATATCAGTGCTTCACGGTCGATTAGGTGGTTCTATAACGACTAATTCCCATCTCGTCCTGGCGTATAGCCCATATGTAGTTGAAAAAAAATTAGATATAGACAATGGCGCAACCTTATATATACAACCTGGTGTAATTGTCAGTTTTAATCCGGGGAGCGGCGGCATAGAGTTAAAAGATGGTGGCGTCTACGCCAAAGGCACAAAAGATAGGCCCATAAGCTTTATCTCAAGCAGTCCTTCTCCGGCCGCCGGTGATTATCCTTTTGCGGTTAAATCTATCAAGAAAACAAAGATTGTTTCCTTTTTTGAGTACTGCCGTTTTCAACATGGTGTTAATGGCCTTATTATCGAATACGGAAAACCTGATATAACCTATAGCATTATAAGTGATAATTCTCAATCCGGTATCATGTGTGGAAACGATTCCTCGCCAAAGATTGAATATAATACCCTGATTAGAAATAGGGGAACAGGGGCAATATTCTGTAAGGCAATGTCAGCGCCTCGGATACATTATAATAATTTTCTTAATAATGCCTTTGCAATTCAAAGTTTCTCTAAGATTCAGATAGACGCCCAAAATAATTGGTGGGGAAACAGCCCACCGGATGAGGGTCTCTTTATAGGGAATATAACCTATAAGCCCTGGCTTGAGGCACAGGCAAGCAAGGCTTATGGTGAATAAAGCGCCTACATTATGAAACACTTAAATTATATAAGGAGGTGGTTTTATGAAAAAGATGGCAATTATCAGCATAGTTATTTTTCTTTCACTATTTTTTATTACAAGCTGGAAGGTTCGTGCCCAAAATGCTGTTGAGTGCTTTGAAAATGGGAAGATAGATTGGACAACTGGTGTTGCATCGGCAACAGGTATAGGAGCGCCACCGGCAAAACCCGTAAATATGGCCCAGGCGAGGGCTATGGCAAAAAGGGCAGCTGTGATTGTAGCCAGAAGAAACCTTTTGGAAATTATTAAGGGTGTCAGGATTGATTCGCTGACTCTGGTTAAGGATTTTGTCGTGCAGAGCGACATCATACGCAATCAGATAGATGGCTATCTTGAGAGATCTCAAGTAGTTGATATCGCTTATATGTCCGATGGATCTGTTGAGGCTACTGTGGCAATGAGCCTCAGGGGCGGATTTTCAAATCTGATGTTACCTAAGTCAATACAGTCTATTCCGGCCATTAGGCAGCCTCAAGTTTCTCCTGGCGCGCAAGGTAAAGCCTATACAGGATTGGTAGTGGATACCAGAGGATTCCAGGTAAAGCCTGCTATGTCACCAAAGGTCATGGATGAGGATGGCAATGAGGTGTATGGTTCATCCTATGTTAGCCGTGATTATGCCATAAACCAGGGTATGGCTGGATATGCAAAAGACCTTACAGCTGCCCAGACAAATGATAGGGTAACAAACAATCCCTTAACTGTAAAAGGGATAAAGACAGCGGATACCGGAGACTCTGATGTTGTTATTAGTAATGCAGATGCGGCCAGGATTAAAGCTTCAGCTGACAATTTGACCTTTCTACAGAAGTGCAGGGTGATGATTGTGTTAGATTAAGATCACTGACAGTCATCACTTTACTGTTTTATTTAATAATTTGATAAGAGGAGGTTAAGGCTTATGAAACTTTTTCACTATAGATATACCCTTTTTGTCATTTTCGCCTTTATTTCTCTGATTCTGACAATAGGTGGTTGCGCTCCTAAGCAAAGGGCTCCGGTAAGCACTCTCGACACCCCGGAACATCATGTTTTTACCGGTATGAAATTGCTGGAAACGGGCAAACTATCAGATGCCGAGAGGGAATTTAATCTGGGCAAAGAACTTGATCATAAATATGCTCCGGCTTACCGGGGATTAGGGTTGGTCTTTGCGTATAAAGGAGAGTTCAAGCCGGCTTTCAAAAATATGTCCAAAGCAAAGAAGCTGGCCAAGAGCAAGGATGAAGAGGCACGGGTTTATATAGGGTATATGCGCCTGTATACCCAGCAGAGGGATAAAGACTGGTTAGATGATGTGGTGGATAACTTTAGAAAGGCAAACAAGATTCTGAAAAAGATACACAAAGACTGGCCTGATCCCTATTTCTATATGGGTTTAGCCTATAAAGAGTCCTATAAATTTAGCGATGCAGCAGAACAATTCAAAAAAGTCCTGGAAATCAACACAACTCTTGTTGACAAGGCAGATTATGAGCTGAAACTGGTTCAAAAAATAGAAAGGGCGATGCCAGGAACACCAATAGGGAAAAAGGTTGCCCTCCTGGAAAAGGTAAAAAGGGTCGATGTCGCCGCCCTTTTCATTCAGGAAATGAAGCTGGATAAAATCTATGAAAAGTTCAGGCCAAAAAAATTTGATACATCCTTTAAATCACCAGGGCAGCGTTCTTCAGCATATCAGATGCCAGTTCCAGTTGATGTGGTCGATCATCCACTCAGGGCTGATGTTCAGACAGTGGTTGCCTTAAAAATAAAGGGGCTGAATGCTTTTCCAGATGGAACGTTTGCCCCGAACGAATTTATTACCAGGGCAAGCTATGCGATGATGATTGCAGATGTTATCAGCACCATTTCTAATGACCCCTCTTTAGACACCAAGTATATAGGAAGTGTGTCCCCGTTTGCTGATGTTAGGAATGATGTCCCATACTTTAATGCAATCATGGTATGCACTACAAGAGGAATTATTGAGGCCGAAAGGGGTCTTAGACAAAATATTTTTAATCCTATGGGTAGTGTTTCAGGCGCAGATGCCTTGTTAATTATAAGAAGAGTGAAGGAGGATCTAAAAATCTTTTAAGGATTTCTCTTAAGGATATGCTAACCGTGTATTGGTTTTCCCCGATTTATCGGGGGATTATGACCCGGCATACGTCTGGTGAGTCCCGATATAATCGGAGTTAAGCCTTACAGGATATGTTATGAATCTGATTAAGAATACTAAAAAAACAGGGGGGCGTGATAGACCGCCCTATTTTTTTAATACTATGCTATATTATTTATGCCTCTGCCTTTTTTTGTCTCTTGTATCTCTGAGTATAAATCTCTTTGTTAAGGATTGTTTCGCCCAAGCGGCACAAGACACGATGATTGACGAGAGAATAGTGACAGGAACAGGAGAAATTATAAATAAAAATGTCGCCCTTGCTCGAAATACGGCCATATCCCAAGCATTTTTAAAGGCGGTAGAGGAATATGTCATTCACAGACTGAAACTCCAGGATATGGCAAGCAGTTTTCAACGATTGGATGAAGAAATTCTATCAAAAACAAAGGAGGAGATACAGGATTATCAAATAATTTCTGAATTTAGCACTGATAGATACGTTAGGATATTAATGAAGGTACGGGTAAATAAAGCGATATTGGAGAGAAAGCTCAAAAAGATAGAATTGCGCACTCTTGATGCTAGGCAGATTGATGTTCTTTTCCTCGTTTCAGAGAAGAGAGAAGGCTCTTCAGCTATCTATTGGTGGGGTGACCCTACTAATCAAACATCACTTACTCAGACGGAGCTATTTCTCAGCCAGACTTTTGAAAATAGAGGCTTCAGGGTTATCAACAGATCTTTTTTCCCTCCTGAAGAAAGTTACGATGAGGGCATGCTACATTTTAACTTGACCGATGAAGCAGCAGTCAAATGGGGTCGACTTCTATCTGCCCAGGTAGTAATAGCAGGTGAGGCAAATCTATATAGCAAATCAAAGGCATCAGTATTTTTCAAGGCTATAAAGGTTATAGATGGTACAGTAGTTGCTCAGGGTTATAGGGAAAGGACACTGAACGGTGGCATCACAGATGATCAGAGTGCTATAGAGTTAGCTATTAGTAGTTGGGCAAATGATATGATCTCCTATATAATTGATGCCGCTCAGCCTACTCAAGAGTCTCTTAATCCAATTATTATAATAATAAAGGGATTCAAGGAGTTTAGAGATTTTCTGAATTTTAAAGAATTCTTGAAAACAAATTTTCCCGAAATAAAATCAGTATTGGAAAGAAGGCTGGAGAAAGGCTTAGTAAAGTTATTTGTAGAGCTAAAGGGAGATCCAAAGGGATTTGCCGTAAAAGTGCTGAATCATTCAAAAAGTGGATTCTCATTTGAGATTAATGAGTTAAGTGAGCAGGGATTTACATTGGTAATCAGATGACTATTCCAAATTTAATTACTATCTTAAGGGTTCTCCTTGTGCCGATTTTTGTAATATATATAATCAATGATAGAACTTTGGGCTCTCTTATAATTTTTGTTATCGCCAGTATCAGCGATGCCCTGGATGGTTTTATAGCCAGGGTTTTCCATCGAAAAAGTGACCTCGGAGCCTATCTTGATCCCTTGGCGGATAAAATCCTCCTTGTAACTGTCTACACAACCTTAGCGATATTGAAAATGACCCCTCCCTGGTTGGCTGTTTTAATTATAAGCCGGGATGTGATTATTTTGCTTGGAGTTCTGGTGCTTTATCTAAACCGGCATCCAGTAAAAGTTCACCCTTCCCTTTTGAGTAAATCAACAACATGTCTACAAGTAGCTACCATTCTAATGATATTATCAAATAGTTATTTAAATCTAGAACCCATTAAAATATACACTTTCTGGCTAACGGCTGGATTTACCATAGCCTCAGGACTGCAATATATTAGGATCGGATTAGTTATTTTAACCCAGGGTGAGAAAACTAATTTTGCTTGACATGTCAACAGCAAAATTGATAGATACTTTCCGGAAGGCGCGTAGCTCAGGGGGAGAGCGCTACCTTGACACGGTAGAGGTCATGGGTTCAAATCCCATCGTGCCTACCATTAAACATCAATAAAAGTTTAGGCGAAGCCTTAAACACCCATCAAAGCCATTGGTTCTTTAACGGTATCTTCTCAATAAGTTGGGGCAGCAGCTTAAAAATGCTGCATTTAAGGAGCATGGATATGTCTTTTTTTGTCTCATGCCCTATAACTGATGCACTGGCAGACCCCCATAAATCGGGACACCAACCGACAAGTCGCATAATAGTAAAATCCACGTTGCACGTGTGTCCCGATTTATGGGG
>QMLT01000039.1 GCA_003646875.1 Deltaproteobacteria bacterium | reverse complement strand
CTAAAGTGCCTAAAATTAAGGTCGTTACTACTCAACCACTCAACTACTTGACCATTCAACTACTTTCATTCTTCGTTGTGGCCGAAGGGCATGGAGGTTCGTTTAGCCGAAGCTGTGAGCAAATTTGGCCATCCTTACTCGGCCATAAGTGTCCAAACGTCCAGAAATTTCTGGAAGAATGTCTTATATGTTTAACCTTGAACCCTGAACTTTGAACCGTGAACGAGTACGATAAAAATTCATAATCTCTTTATATACCTTAACTATGATAGGAAAAAGAACACAGAGTGTATTTGTTCTTATGTGGCTAACTTATAATTTTTATTTATTTGCTTTGTCAATAAGATTTTCAAGCCAACAAATTAAAAAAACTAAAAAATACTTGACAAAAAAATAAAGAAGAAATAGAAGAAGAAAGGCTTTCATTCAATTCTAATTAGATGAAACACTTTCATCAATAACTAATGAAAAATATCCTTGATCAAATCTCCGCTCAATATCCTGAATTAACACCAAGCCAGAAAAAGGTCGCATCCTATCTCCATAACAATATTAACGAGGCCTTTCTTCTAAACTCTTTTCAGATCGCAAAGAAGGCCAATGTATCAGAGGCTACAGTCACACGACTTATAAGTAATCTTGGGTTTTCTAATTTCTCAGAATTCAAAAAAGAAATTGCCCAGCGGGTGGTAAAAGACTTTTCTACCACAAAAAGGCTGACTGACTCGGCAGAAATCCTGGAAGCTCCGGGCAGTATCTTTGCGGAAATTTTAAATGGCGATATAGAAAATATCAGTACATTGAGGGCTACCATCTCCGATCAATTGTTTGACAAAGCAGTAAAAAAACTATGCTCAGCCAGATCTATATATGTGCTCGGCCTAAGATCCAGCTTTGCATTGGCGTTTTATCTTGCTTTCGATCTCAGGTTTTTTTTAGACAAGGTTATACTGCTTAAACCGGGAATTGGTGATATACCTGAACAGGTTCTTGGGGTAAGAAAAGATGATGTCCTGGTGGTTATCAGCTTTAGACGATATACTCGGGAGTCGTTCGATATTGCGGAAAAGATCAAGAAAAAAGAGGCATCCGTTATTGCCATAACCAATAGCGAGCTGTCTCCTATTGCCAAATTAGCCGATGTCCCACTTATTACAAGCACAAAAATTCCAACGTACATAGAATCCTACACTGCTCCTATGAGTCTGATAAATGCCTTGATTACATCAATAGCTCTAAGGAAGAAAGATAAGGCTATATCTGCCCTTAATAAACTTGAAAACACATTTGAGGAATTCCAGACATATATTTCGTAAAAATTTGTAACTGCACAGCCACTAAGCCATCAAGCCCGCCCTGGCGCGATTTGACTGGTATATTATCGCTGTAATAATTCCGAAGATGGAATCTCTAAAATTAACTTATTGCAAGCCAGGTCTGGGCCAGGGGCACAAAAGGTATTAAATGGTCAATGAAAAATTTTCAATTATCAATTTCAATTGCTAATCTTGGTGGCTTTGGGTCTTTGTGGCAAAATTATACAAGAAAGGAGGTGAGTCTATCAATTTTCAGGTCAGGGGATAATGTACAATAAACAATTATTATTAAAGGAGGAAGAAATGAAAAAGGTATTTTTACTTGGTTTAGCAGTGGCAGTTGTTATGATGTTTTCATTTGTTAATGTTGACACTTCTTCAGCCAGGGTCAGATACGTTACCATCGGAACTGGTGGAGTAACAGGTGTTTACTACCCCACTGGTGGCGCTATTGGCAAGATTGTCAACAAGCAAAGGAAGAAATATAATCTCAGGGTAACTGTCGAATCCACTGGTGGCTCAGTGTTTAATGTCAATGCCGTCATGGCCGGGGACCTTGAGTTTGGTATTGTTCAGTCTGACCGGCAGTACCAGGCATGGAATGGCCTCAAAGACTGGAAAGATAAGGGGCCACAGAAAAAACTGCGCGCTATCTGTAGTTTTCACCCGGAAAGTATTGTGTTGGTGGCTGGAGATGACACCGGGATTGAGAAATTCATGGACCTCAAAGGCAAGCATGTCAATATTGGAAACCCCGGTTCCGGCCAGAGAGGTAACTCTACAGACGCCCTTGCGGCCTGTGGCATAGACTGGAAAAAGGATATGCGAGCGGAGGGTCTCAAGGCTGATGAGTCTGCCAAGTTCCTTCAGGATGGCCGAATCGACGCCTTTTTCTACACGGTGGGTCATCCTAATGGCTCCATTAAAGAGGCTACGAGCGGAAGAAGAAAGGTGCATTTTGTTCCTGTAACAGGCCCCTGCATCGATAAACTGGTTGCCAAATGGCCCTATTATGCAAAGGCCTATATCCCGATAAAGTTTTACCCCATGGCAAGTAACAAGGAAAATGTTGATACCTTTGCGGTGAAGGCCACCTTTGTGACCAGCGCTGACATCCCTGACGATATCGTTTATGCGATCACCAAGGAGATTTTCGACAATCTGGAGGCATTCAAGAAGTTGCATCCAGCTTACGGTATCCTAACTAAACAGAACATGTTGGAGGCCTTAAGCGCACCCATACATCCGGGTGCCATGAAGTATTATAGAGAAGTTGGCCTCAAATAAATGAATAAAGGGCGCGGTATTCACCGCGCCCTTTATTTTACCTGGCCGGGAAGAATCATAATAGAGCAAAACAATATGAAGGCATCAATACATAAGGATTTGTAGATATGAAAGAAAAAGACATAAGTCCCGAGCAAACGATGAGTGAAGGAGCTGAGATTGCAAAGAAGATTGCTGAAGAGGCAGAATTTGGCTCAAGAAGGCTTTCAGGATCAGCAAAATATATCATTCCATTTATCGCAGGTGCCTGGTCATTATTTCAGCTTTCTCTACCCGAGGTTCTTATCCTGGATTCAATCTATGTCCGCTCTATACATCTGGGGTTTGCAATCCTTCTGGTCTATTTGAGCTATCCTGCTTTTAAAAAGATAAAATTCAAAGGCATATTTTCCTTTTTGTCGCTCAAGAGCAGGATTCACTTTACTGATTGGGGGTTTGGGATTATTGGAGCCGTTGCAGCGCTCTACCTCGCCCTAAATTATGCGGAATTGGCTGAGAGGCAAGGGGCGCCCATTGCGATGGACATTATTGTAGGAGTTGTGCTTGTCGTTTTGCTTTTAGAAGCCGCGCGACGATCGCTTGGGCCGTTTCTGGTTATTGTTGCCTGCCTATTTATTTTTTATGCTTTCTTTGGCCCGTATATGCCCGATGTTATTGCCTTTAAAGGCGTTTCCTTCCGCCGCTTTATGAGCCAGATGACTATCTCTACAGAAGGGATTTATGGTATCCCCTTAGATGTTTCAGCCATGATTGTTTTTCTTTTTGTTCTGTTTGGCTCTATGCTGGACAAGGCAGGTGGTGGAAAATTCTTTATAGATCTTGCCTTTTCTCTTCTGGGACGATTTAAAGGGGGTCCGGCAAAGGCAGCGGTTCTGGCAAGCGGTATGACAGGCCTTGTTTCAGGATCAAGTATTGCCAACACCGTGACCACCGGGACATTTACTATCCCTCTCATGAAGAGTGTAGGATATCCGGACTACAAAGCAGGCGCCGTGGAGGTGGCAGCCAGCACCAATGGCCAGCTCATGCCTCCCATTATGGGGGCAGCCGCATTTATCATTGCGGAGTACTGTAATCTCCCATACTTTCAGGTGGTAAAGTCAGCCTTTATACCGGCCATAATCTCTTACATCGCCCTGATATACATCACTCATTTAGAGGCATCAAAGCTTGGCCTGAAAGGGCTTTCCAAAGAGCAGACACCTCAATTTTTTAAAACACTTTTTGGCGGCCTTCATTTTCTGATCCCTCTGTTTTACCTTATTTATGAATTGATGATACTTCGTCATACACCTCAACTTGCCGCTTATCGGGCAATAGAGGTTTTGGCTGTATTGATTGTAGTCCAGAACCTTATCAAGGCCTACATAAAGAAAATATCCCTTTGGGGCGCCTTGAAGCTCAGCCTTCGCCAAATCTGGGATGCGCTGGTGGCAGGCGGGAGAAACATGATGGGAATAGGCGTTGCCGTGGCTACCGCTGGCATTATTGTTGGTGTAGTTGCTATGGGATTGGGAGGACTGATTGTTGAGGTGATTGACACCATTGCCAGGGGCAATCTTGTGATTTTACTCATCATTACTGCCGCTGCCAGCCTTCTTTTGGGGATGGGGCTCCCCACAACAGCCAATTATATTGTCATGGCGTCTTTAACCGTGCCTGTAATATTACAATTAGGGGCGGATTACGGTCTGGTAATCCCTGTTATAGCAGCCCATCTCTTTTGCTTCTTTTTTGGTATCCTGGCAGATGATACGCCGCCAGTGGGCCTGGCTGCATTCGCAGCTTCGGCTATCGCAAAATCCGATCCTATTCGCACAGGTATTCAGGGATTTACCTATGACATCCGAACCGCCATTCTTCCTTTTATGTTTGTCTTTAATTCCGATCTGCTCCTGATTGGCATACAATCCTGGCTGCATATTGTATTTATATTTGGAACTGGAGTGTTGGCCATGTTTGCCTTTGCCTCCCTGACACAAAATTATTTCATAGCCAAAAACAGGATCTATGAGTCTCTTATTTTAGCTGGAATAACCCTTATGGGGCTTCGTCCGCAACTATTTATCCAATGGTTCCATTTCGGGAATAAAATTCTTTGGCCTTTTATCGGGATAGGTTTGATTGGGTTTCTCTATCTGATGCAGTTACCACGAGCCCGGGCTTTGGCCAGAGAAACAGTTTAGGGGATGAAAGAGAGGAAAAAAAGAATGCTCCTATCAATAAAAAACATCTTATACGCCACAGATCTTTCAAAGAATTCCGCATTTGCATTCCGTTATGCCATTACCTTAGCGAATGCATTGGATGCAAAGATAACTATTCTTTATATTCTTCCAATGGTAGATTCAGCTATGGAGATTCCCATCATTACCCAGATGGGGGAAGACCGGTATTATCAGCTACGGGAAGAGAGATCCAGAGAGGTCATTGAGGGCATAAAAACAAAGTTATATGACTTTAGCCAAAAAGAACTCAAGGGTTTCCAAGGTGAAAGTGACCTGGTTTCCTCCATCCTTGTTCATGAAGGAGATGCAGTGGATGAAATCTTGAAAACCACTGAGAAGATAGATAGCGATATTATTATTCTGGGGGCTCATGGCAAGGGAATATTGAGTCATACATTTCTGGGAACAGTGCCGGATAAGCTGCTTAGAAGGAGCAGAGTGCCTGTTCTTGTGGTTCCCATTCCAAAGGGGGCCACCGATGCTGACCTATAACTGCATTATGCTGCCAATCTTAAGACAAGGCACTCTTAGATGGAGGGAAGAAGTGATTAGAAAATTTTTTACCATATCAGTAATGTTTTGCCTATTTATGGTTTTTCTTGTTAGCACGGTCCAGGCCGATGAACGCTTCATCGACAATGGCGATGGAACTGTCACAGATACACTCACTAATTTGATGTGGGCCGCAACTGACAATATGGGGGACATCACGTGGCATGATGCAAAGGTGTATTGCGAAAACCCTCCTATAGCAGGCTATAAATATTCGGATTGGCGAATGCCAACAACCAAAGAACTAAAGGCTTTATTTATAAAACATGGCGCCAGGTATGAAACAGATTGTGGACTCAATGTAAGGATATATCCTGCCATTACCCTAAGCTGTGCATGGGTTTGGTCTTCTGAGAGCAAGGCAATTTCAGCCTATGCATTTAGCTTTAGAAAGGGATACCCATATATGACTCTTCAACTAAACAAGACCAATTTCCGAGCGCTACCCGTGAGAAATATCAAAAAATAGCAGTTTTAAGGAGCATAAATTATGAAAAGATCGCTAAAAAATGTATTTAATCCCAGATCAGTGGCTGTAATCGGCGCCTCTGAGGTTCCAGGAAAGGCATCTGAGAGGAGAACAAGGAGTTTGATTGAAGGAGGGTACAGGGGAGACATTTATCTAATAAACCCGAAGAGATCTGAGCTTTTTGGTCGAAAGGCCTATCCGAGTATTACAGAGATTGATGGCGAGGTTGACCTGGTTATGATTGTGGTAGCGCCCAGATTTCTTACCTCTGCTGTGGCAGATAGTGTAAAAATGGGCGCCAAGGGGATCATCATTATTACCGCCGGCCTTGGAGAAAGCGGAGAGGAGGGAAAAAAAATCGAGGCAGAAATCTTAGATGAAGCAGCCAGGACCGGCGCCTTTGTTATTGGCCCTAATTGTAGCGGCATGTTCAGCTCCTCAGCAGATATCAATTTATTAGGAGTTCCCCAGATAGAAAAAGGGTCGATCTCGGTCCTTGCCCAGAGTGGCAATGTAATCGATTCATTGACACACTATGCCAGGATGAGGGGAGTGGGTTTTAGCAAAATAATTAGTGTCGGAAATGCGATAGGGGTTAACTTTCATGAATACATAGATTATCTGAAAGATGATCGTGATACCAAGGTTATTATGACCTATCTGGAGGGCATTAAAGATGGAAATAATCTTGTCAGGGTTGTTCGAGAGACCGCAAAGAAAAAACCGGTTATTGCCCTTAAGGTGGGAAGATCAAGCGCCGGGGCAAGGGCCGCTGCATCTCATACCGGCTCTCTTGCAGGCGATGAGGTCATTGTGGATGCCGCCTTCAGGCAGGCAGGTATTGTAAGGGTATCTAATACAGATGAGCTTTTTGATATGGCAGAGGTATTTGCCAGTTGTCCTCTTCCTGAGGGCAATAGGGTGGTGATTTTATCAGAGGGTGGTGGCGATAATTCCATAGCGGCAGATAATGCTGAAAAGTATGGAATGGATGTCCCTGTTTTGAGCACGGAAACGCAGGAAAAAATAAAGCCTTTTTTGCTTGAAGGTATGCCGGCCAGTAATCCTATTGATTATGGCGGAACAGCAGAAGAAAACCCTCATATGATAACTGAATGTGTGAAGGTTTGCATGGAAGATGATCAGGTAGATGGTATATTTATCACAGGCTTTTTTGGAGGTTTTAAGGATATCATTGCGCCTCATGTGGCTGAATTAGAGGAGAAGGCCTCAAAGGATATGGTTGATTTAGTAAAAAAATATAAGAAGCCTCTTTTTGTGCACACCAGTTTTGCCAGAGACCCGATAAAATCCCTTGATATATTAAAGGCCGCCGGGGTGCCTGTTATTGAATCCTCTGAAAGGACCGCCCAGTGCCTGAGCGCGCTGATGCGCTTTTCCATGAATCAGAAAAAGATCAGCCGGATGCAAATACCCACAGGAGCAGCTAAAGAACGTCCTTCTGTGAAAAAGCTTTTTAAAAAGGTGAGGGAAGCAAAACGGCATAATCTGCTTGAGACAGAATCAAGAGACTTGCTAAAGGAATATCACATTTCTTTGCCAGAAGCGGAACTAGCGAATAATTTAGACAAGGCAGTTGAGGCAGGCAACAGATTAGGGTATCCGCTGGCAATGAAGGTAGTCAGCCCTGAGATTATCCATAAATCCGATGCGGGAGGTATAAAGCTGGGTCTAAACAATCAAGAGGATATCAAAACTGCCTTTAATGAAATAATAACAAATGCTGAAAAGGTAGTAAAAAAAGAGAAGATTTTAGGAACCCTTATCTCACCTATGGCAAAAAAAGGTCAGGAGTGCATCATCGGGATGATCCGGGATGCACAATTTGGCCCGGTTATCATGTTTGGCCTCGGGGGAATATTTGTTGAGGTTTTAAAGGATGTTTCCTTCAGAGTAGCCCCCCTCGCAGCGGAAGATATTGATGAAATGGTTGAGGAAATCAAAGGGTATAAAATCTTGACCGGAATAAGAGGGGAGAAGCCAAAGGATATTGCGGCAATAAAAAATATTCTTGTTAGGCTCTCTGAGATAGTCATTGACAACCCTGAGATTAAAGAGATCGATTTAAACCCGGTGATTGTCCATGAAAATGGCGCATCCATTGTGGACTCACGGGTAATTCTTGGATGAAATTAACCGCAGACACACGCAGATTCACGCAGACATTTTAGCTCCGCCTGACGGAGCTAAAAACCGTCATCGCTTCGCGATAAAACAAGATGGATATTAACGACATTACCTATGCAATAAATGGTGCTGTGTTTGAAGTTAATCGGGTCCTTGGCCCTGGTTTCCTTGAGAAAGTATATGAAAACGCCTTATTGATTGAACTGAAAAGACGTGGAATAACGGCAAAGAGTCAAGTTCCAATAAGAGTTTTCTATAAAGAAAAAGTGATTGGAGAGTATTTTGCGGATATACTCGTTGAAGGTAAGGTTATAGTTGAACTCAAGACCGTGGAAACTATTGATAAAATACATAAAGCGCAACTATTGAATTATTTAAAAGCCACAGGCATACAAGTTGGTATTTTAGTCAATTTCAAGCATCCAAAGGCTGAAATCAAAAGGATGGTTCTCAATTTGCCCGAAGGGCACGACATATAATGCCTGGCCAAGTCGGCCAGGCATTTGTCTGTGTGTGTCTGCGGTTTCAATAAAAGGAGGAAAAAATGGAATTTGAATGTATTATTTATGAAAAGGATGAAGGAATCGCCACAATTAAACTGAATAGACCACAGGTATTAAATGCCATGAACAAGCAGCTATGGCTCGATTTTCAGGTAGCTTTAGATGATGTGAAGGATGATCCTGAAATAAAGGTCTTGATTATCACAGGAGAGGGAAGGGCATTTTCTACCGGGGCAGATCTGAAGGATTCAAAGGACAGGAGCATAGAGGACTACCGAGATTACCTTGTTGAGCTTCAGGAGACATCAAGAAAGATTATCCGTTTTGAAAAGCCGATAATCGCAGCGATCAATGGGTATGCATTAGGATCGGGCTACGAGCTCGCCCTTGCATGCGATATCCGTCTCGCTGCAGAAGAGGCAAAGATTGGTTCTCCAGAGGCCAGAGTTACATCCTCTGTTACCGGAGGCGCAATGAGGTTGGTGCAGGATCTGATAGGCCCTGGAAAGGCCAAAGAGCTTCTCTTTACCTCAGATTATATCGACGGAAAGGAAGCTGAAAGAATAGGCCTGGTTAATAAGGCTGTTCCCCTGGATCAGCTTATGGAAAAGACGAGGGAAATGGCCAAGAAAATTGCAGAAAACTCTGCCTTTTCTATTAAAATGATCAAAAAAGGTCTTAATATGGCGCGGAGTGAGGTGAGCCTCGAGGCATTAATGGACTATGAAGTCGAGGCCTGTTTGGCCTGCGTTTTTACAAAAGAACGGCAGGAATCTCTCAAAGAATTTGAGGAAAGAAAGAGGTGAGCCGCAGATACCCGCAGATAATTATTTTGTTAATTCTTTATCTTTAAGAGATCTTGATAATCTGTGTTTATCTGCGTCCTAATCTATTCAAACCACATAATCTGGCTGGACCCTTTGCCTATATTACTCACTTTACCCTTTTGTGCTGCCAGAAACAGGGTCTGGCCTTGTGCCTGCATATCAGTTAAGCACCAATCAATATCACCGGTCGTCCATGCCGGAGAAAGCCTTTGTCCTTCTTCTATTCGGTAAACTATCAGGAGGGATTTAGTATAGACCTTAAAATTGGCTACGTGTTCTATTAGGGGTATGTTTTTTATGGCTAAAATCTCTCTTTTTCCATCCCCGTCAATATCTGTTATCAAAGGCCTGCTGTTAAAGGCAGTCCTGGGTGGCGGCTCTCCAGGTTCGGCATTCCCTAAGGCAATGGCGTTATTGGTGCCTCCGAGATGTTTATCACCCCTCCATAGGACCTCCCCCTGTTTGTCCCAGACATAAAGCCTGGATTCGTCTCCTAAACCAATCCATTCCGAATCTCCGTCCTTATCTGTATCAAAAAGGGCTAAGGTATAAAACTGAACCCCCTCGAGTTCAGGCAGTTTTTCACCTTTTATTAATTTTCCTCCTTCACCATACTTCATACCATATATCTTGCCGCTAAAGAACTCATCAACCCTGGAGTCCTGAAAAAGGAGTAATGCTTTGCCTGAGGCAGGGTCTTTTACTGCCTGCATGTGACCTGCCCTGCGATCAAGTCTTTTAAACGTTCCATCCCATTTTAAAACAGCGCTTCGCGCCCTTATGCCATAGCGGCTTACCAGATAGATCTCTGCCATGCCATCATTATCCGTATCACCGGCGCTAACTTTAAGAAAATCCTCTCCAAAGCCTGCCTTTAGAGTATCCTTGAGCACAAAGGTTGCCCCTTGCCTTGCATAGAGGAGCAATTTTTTTCTTCCTAAAATGAGTAACTCTACCCCTGCCTTGCCATCCAGGTCTCCCATGTCAAAGGCCATTACAGACATACCTACTGGAATCCTGCCTGTTGGTTTAAAACCCTGATATTCCTTCGTGGGCTTAAAAACGAGACCTTTTTCAATGGCTTGTGGCTCCTTTTTATCACTCCCTATTGGTGAAAAGATACCTTTTGCTGTGCGGGGTTTTGGTAAAACAACGGCCTTTTCCGCTATTTTTCTGGCGGGCCTGCCCGCCGGGTTTCTGG
>QMLT01000038.1 GCA_003646875.1 Deltaproteobacteria bacterium | reverse complement strand
TTATGCGACTTGTCGGTTGGTGTCCCGATTTATGGGGGTCTTCCAGTGCATTAGTATAGGGCATGAGACAAAAAAAGACATACCCATGCTCCTTAAATGCAGCACTTTTAAGCTGCTGCCCCAACTTATTGAGTTACAAAAAATGGAGTTAATGATGAAAAAGAGTTTCTTATTTTCTGCTATTATTGTTGTAATCCTATTAGCTTACAATGCAGTTTTAGCAGAGGATTTTGCCAGAGTTGGTGTAATTGATCTTCAGAGATGTCTTAAGGAATCTAAAGAAGGACAGAAGGTCTTTCAGATTCTCAAAAAGAAGAAAGATGATCTCCAGAAGAGGCTTAATACAAAACAGAGAGAACTTTTGGAATTAAGGAAGGAATTAGATAAACAGGCAATGATGCTGAGTTTGGATGCCCAGGATGATAAAAAGAAGACTATTGAAAGGAAGACCAGAGAATTAGAATATCTTTACAGAGATTTAAATGAAGAGATGGCAAGGGCGCAGGGAAAGGAAAAAAAGAGGATCTTCAAAGAATTAGAAAAGATCATTAAAAAAATAGGCTCTAAAGAAAACTACACCTTGATAATGGAAAAACGGGCGGGGGGTGTGTTGTATTCTTCTAAGTCAATTGATATTACTGACCAGGTTATCAAGGCCTACGACCAGGTAAATGAAGCGAATAAATAATAATAATAAACTGAGTTGCTAATAGAGGCTTATAACTCTTAACTTATAATTTTGCTCAGTGCAGGCGCTGTTAAACATTGGAAGTAACCCTTAAGTACATAGCGGAATCTATATGTGGCACTGTAAAAGGTGATGATCAGGTTTTAATAAAGGGGATCAATTCCCTTGTTTTGGCCGAGAAAGGTGAGATATCCTTTTTTTCAGATCCACGATTAAAGGATCAGGTAAAGATAACAAAGGCATCTGCTATTATTGTTACAGAACCCATCAGTCTCTATCAAGGGCCACAGTTGATAGTTGCTGATCCCTCTCTTGCCTACGCCAAGGTTGCGACCATATTTGCCCCCCCGATTCCTCGTTTTCCAGGCATAAGTGAAAAATCCATAATTGGAGAAGGAACCCGCATAGGAAAAGGCGTGTCTATTTATCCCTTTGTTTATGTTGGCCGGGAATCAATAATAGGTAATCAAGTGACTCTTTTTCCAGGTGTTTATATTGGTGACCGTGTCAGACTGGGAAAGGGAAGTGTCATCTATCCGAATGTAACAATAATGTCTGACTGCGTAATAGGAAAGGAAGTAATAATTCACGCCGGCACAGTTATAGGAAGTGATGGCTTCGGTTTTGCGAGAGATGGTGATATAAGTGTAAAAATTCCCCAAACAGGTATTGTTCAAATAGAAGATGAGGTTGAAATTGGTGCGCAAAACGCCATTGATAGGGCTGCCCTTGGAAAGACAGTGATAAAGCGAGGAGTAAAGACCGATAATCTTGTTCAGATCGGACATAATGTAGTTATCGATGAAAATACTGTTATTGTTGCTCAGGTAGGCATTGCAGGAAGCACTAAAATAGGAAAGAATGTCATTATCGGAGGACAGGTCGGGTTTACGGATCATATCGAGATTGGCGATCGTGTAATGATTGGCTCAAAATCTGGTGTGGCAAAATCTGTTCCGGCAGGACAAGTGGTTTCTGGCATCCCAACGATGCCTCATCGCCTTTGGCTGAAAACAAGAAGCCATATCAGGAGACTCCCCGAGTATTCTGAAAGATTGAAAGAGTTAGAAGACAGGGTTAAGGAATTGGAAGAACAATCAAAAAGAGGATAGACATAATATGGATTTGCCACTCACCTATAAGGACATCATAAAGATACTCCCACACCGTCATCCATTTCTGTTTGTGGATATGATTACAGAACTGGAGGTGGGTAAGAAGGTAGTTGGGATCAAGAATGTAACTATTAATGAGTATTTCTTCACGGGTCATTTTCCAGAAAAACCCATCATGCCTGGCGTTTTGGTGATAGAGGCCATGGCTCAAGTAGGCGGAATCCTTGCCAGATTATCGGAACCAGAAAGTATGACAAACAAAAAGGACAATGCCATATACTTTGTAGCTATAGACAAGGTAAGATTTCGAAAACCAGTTTTTCCTGGCGACCAGATCATTTTTGAACTGACTCCCATGAGAAAAGGAAGCCGAATATGGAAAATGAAAGGCAAGGCAATGGTAAACAAGGAAATTGCGGCGGAGGCTGAGTTAGTGGCTGCATTGAGGTAGAAAAATGGGAATAGATATTCATCCATCTGCAGTAGTATCCCAAAAGGCAGAAATAGATGATGGTGTTACAATCGGGCCATTTTCAATTATAGGAGAAAAGGTAACAATAGGCAGGGATAGCGTTATTGGTTCCCATGTAGTTATAGATGGAAATACAATAATAGGGGAGAAAAATAGAATTTACCCCTTTGTCTCCCTTGGTTTACCTCCCCAGGATATCGGGTATCAGGGTGAGGACACCAGTGTCATTATCGGGGATGAAAATATAATAAGGGAGTTTGTAACCATTAATCGGGCTACAACCAAACAGGACAGAGTTACAAAAATTGGCAACAAGAATTACCTGATGGCCTATGCCCACATAGCACATGACTGCACTTTAGGCAATTCCATTATTATGTCAAACGCTGCAACTCTTGGCGGTCATATAGAGATAGGCGACCATGCCATCATTGGGGGTCTGGTAGCCATACATCAGTTTGTAAGGATAGGAGCCTATGCTTTTATTGGAGGGAAATCAGCCACGGTCAAAGATATCCCTCCTTTCATGATAGCTTCTGGAGACAGGGTTAAATTGTATGGATTAAATTCTATAGGCCTTAAAAGAGAAGGATTCTCTCAAGAAGTGATAACTAACCTTAAAAAGGCCTATAAGATTATATGGCGTGATCATCATCTGTTGAATGAAGCGCTGGAAAGGGTCAAGAAAGAGATACCGGCTTTTCAGGAGTTGCAGATGTTGCTTGATTTTTTAGTGAGTTCAAAAAGGGGGGTTGTGAGGTAGACAACAAGCAATTGAAAATGGAAAAAATAGGTCTCATAGCCGGGAGCGGGAAGTTTCCTCTTTTGATAGCCGAATCGGCCAAGAAAAGAGGTTTAAAGGTAATCGCAGTGGCGCATAGAGGAGAGACTATGCCAGAACTGGCTGATAAAGTTGATGAAATTACCTGGATAGGGCTTGGGCAATTTGGTCGCCTGCTCAGCGCTTTCAAATCAAGGGAGGTGCGTCATGCTTTGATGGCAGGTGCAATTACTAAATCCAAAATGTTTGCAAATGTAAAACCGGATCTAAAAGGGTTGGAAGTCATTGGAAAATTATTAATTTTCCATGATGATGACATTTTAAAGGCTGTGGCTCGAGAGCTTGAAAAAGAAGGAATAATTGTTGTAAGTTCAACTGATTACCTCCCGGAACTTCTGGCGCCATCTGGTTGTCTTACAAAAAGAAAACCGAGTAAAGAGGAGATGGATGACATAGAATTTGGCTGGATGGTAGCTAAAGAACTGGGTCGTCTTGATATAGGGCATTGCGTTGTAGTCAGAAGGAAAACAGTCTTAGCCGTAGAGGCTATAGAAGGAACTGATAAGGCGATATTACGGGGAGGGGCATTAGCTAAAGAAGGCGGGGTTGTTGTTAAGGTCTGTAAACCAAACCAGGATCTTAGATTTGATCTACCTGCTGTTGGCATCAGCACAGTTAACGTCATGTCAAAGGTTAATGCATCTGTTTTGGCAATTGAAGCTGGCAAGACCATCGTTTTTGATAAAGAGGAAATGATACAGATGGCAGATAGGAATGGTATTGCCATCTTTTCCAGATAAAGCACTTAGCAGTATGAAGCAACGTGAAACGGAAAACGGACAAGAGATTAAGATTAGGTGTTGTTGGGGTAGGTTATCTGGGTGAATTTCATGCCCAGAAGTATGCCTCTATGAAAGACATAGATCTCGTTGGGCTTGTTGATATAGACCTTGAAAGGGCGAAAGAAATGGCACGTAAGTATAATACAAAGGCTTACCATAGCCATACTGAGATCCTTTCACTTGTAGATGGCCTTAGTTTGGCAGTTCCAACAGTTTCACACTTTGAAATTGGATATGATATTTTGGACCATGGCATACATTTATTAATTGAAAAGCCTATTAGCCTTAAACTGAGCGATGCAGATCAACTGATAGAAGTAGCAAAAAAGAATAATGCTATTTTGCAGATAGGACATATAGAGCGTTTTAATCCTGCTGTAATTAAGATGGAATCACTGCTTTCCAGGCCTTTTTTTATTGATTCGCATCGACTTGCCTTTTTTACAAACAGAGGCGCCGATGTGGATGTGGTTTTAGATCTTATGATTCATGATCTGGATATTATCCTGCGCATAGTGAATTCAGAGATTACAGAGATAGATGCTGTTGGGATGCCTGTTGTTAGTGGTAAGATAGATATTGCTAACGCGAGGATAACCTTTTCCAATGGTATGGTAGCAAATTTAACAGTAAGCCGTGTTTCAAGTGTATCTCTCAGAATGATGAGGATCTTCCAGCTTGATAACTGCATATCAATTGATTATGGCAAGAGAAAGATCAATGTAACCCAGTTTAAAGGGAATGAAAAAAGCTTTACCGATTTACCCTCGTTAGCTCATAAAGAGGAGGCATTTCCTGATAGTGATCCCTTGGCCGATCAGATTAGCTCCTTTGTTGAGTCTATAAAAACAAGGACAGAGCCAAAAGTCACGGGAGTTGATGGGAAAAAGGCACTGGCTGTTGCCCTTTTAATCAGTGAGCAGATAAAAAGAAGAACAAAGACACTATCCTGAAAGATAATTGAGAAATTGCGAATTTAGGAATTAATTAACTGACGGACTTAATTGAGCCATAACAAAAACGTAATGATTGTTGCAGGAGAGGCCTCAGGGGATATTTATGGGGCGCATTTGGTTATGGCAATAAAGGAGTTAGACCCTCGTATAGAATTTTTTGGTCTCGGTGGTCCAGAAATGGAGAGAGCTGGCGTCAGGATTATTCATCAATTATCATCTCTGTCCGTAGTGGGAATGACCGAAATTATACCAAAAAGCAGATACATTTTCCGGGCATTACGAGAATTAAAAAGGTCATTATACGTTACCCCTACAGACCTCTTGATACTTATTGACTATCCAGGCTTTAATTTACATTTAGCCAAAAAAGCCCACTCACTTGGTATCCCTGTGCTTTACTATATTCCACCCCAGGTATGGGCATGGCGGGAAGGGAGAGTGAAAAAAATAGCTAAAAGGGTAGACAGGGTGGCAGTCATTCTGCCCTTTGAAAAAAAGTTTTACCGGAAGCACGGTCTAAAAGCAGAATATGTTGGCCACCCACTTTTGGATATATCGTTGCCTGAAAGGGATAAGGAAGAGATTAAGAAAAGTTTAGGCATTAACCACAATAAGACTCCGATACTCGGACTTTTACCTGGAAGCAGGGATGAGGAGATTAAGAGTTTACTGCCGGTAATGGTAGGGGCAGCCGAGATCATTTCGCAAGATTATCCTGACCTGTGTTGTATTTTACCTTTAGCATCCACAGTAAAAGAGGATGTTGTCGTGCCCTATATAAGAAACGCCAAAATAGATATTAAAATTGAAAGACTTGACACAAAGGCGATATTAAAAATAGCGGATCTGGCTTTAATTGCCTCAGGAACAGCTACCTTAGAGGCAGCAATAATGGAAACCCCTATGGTAATAGCCTATAAGGTATCTTTCTTAAGTTATATGCTTGGTCGATTTCTTATAAAGGTGTCTCACATTGGCCTGGTAAACTTAGTTGCAGGTAAAGCTATAGTTCCCGAGTTGATTCAAGGTAAAGCAACGGCCCTTCGTTTAGCAGAAGAGGCCTCAGCCATCCTGAAAAATGAAACCTTAAAAATAGATATGAAAAAAGGCTTAAAATTGGTGCATGAGCAACTCGGTCGGGGTGGCGCGGCAAAAAAAGCTGCCCGCATTGCAGGGGAGATGATGGGACTGTATTAATTAATGGGTAAGCAGTATGCAGTAAGCAAAAAAACAATTAGCAATGTTCAATTAGCAATTAACAACAATGAACGAGTGCCAAGAAACTAGCAACGAGCAACGAGAATATGGCAGATACAGTACTTATAGTAGATGATGAACCAGGCATAATTCAATCGCTAAGCGGTATTCTTGCTGATGAGGGGTTTGAGGTTATGACTGCCGATGGAGGTTTGAAGGCACTGGATATAATTAAGGAGACCATTCCTGATATTATATTGCTGGATATCTGGATGCCAGATATTGACGGCATAGAAACGTTGAAGAGGATTAGGGAATTATATCCAGGTGTGCAGGTAATTATGATCTCAGGCCATGGCAGTATTGAAACAGCCGTCAAGGCCACAAAATTGGGCGCCTATGACTTTATTGAAAAGCCTCTTTCCTTAGAGAAGATTGTTTTATCAGTAAATAATGCGTTGAAATACAATAGGCTGGAAACAGAACTTGATCTATTCAAGGAGAGAGACAGACAAAGATATCATATAACCGGACATAGTCAGGCCATCACCGAGTTAAATGAGCAAATAAAGATTGTGGCTCCAACTGATGCATGGGTTCTTATTGTTGGAGAAAATGGCACAGGCAAGGAATTAGTGGCTCATACAATTCACAGATTAAGCAAAAGGAAAGACAAACCGTTGGTTGAGGTTAATTGTGCTGCTATACCAGAGGATCTGATTGAGTCAGAACTTTTTGGACATGAAAAAGGCTCATTCACCGGAGCTACCACTATGAAGAGGGGGAAATTTGATCTGGCTAACAATGGAATGTTATTTTTAGATGAGATTGGTGACATGAGCCTAAAGGCCCAGTCAAAGGTTCTGCGCATTTTACAAGAGCAAAGATTTGAGCGCGTAGGAGGAAATAGAACAATTAATGTGGATGTCCGTGTTATTGCTGCAACCAACAAGAATCTGGAAGAAGAGATCGCTAAAGGTACATTCAGAGATGACCTCTACTTTCGCCTTAATGTTATACCTATCAGGGTTCCTCCATTGAGGGAGCGAGTTGATGATATACAAGAACTTGTGGATGAATTTTTGGATGAGTTTTCTATTGATGCCAAAAAGGACCGAAAATTTCTTAGTCATGAGGCCCTGGAATTGCTAAAAAAATATACCTGGCCAGGCAATATCAGGGAGCTTAAGAATTTAATAGAAAGGATGGCTATTATGTATACTGGCAAGGTGATTGACGCAAAAGATATACCCCCCCCATTTAACACATCCAGAATTAAAGATAAGAAGCTGGATTCCCCTTTTTCTTTTGACACCTTTAAAGAGGCCAGAGAGATGTTTGAAAAAACCTTTATCTCTAATAAATTAGCACAATTCGGGGGAAATATTTCTAAAACTGCGGAAGCTATAGGAATTGAAAGAAGCAATCTTCATAAAAAGATAAAGGCCTATGGACTTTAGCGTTTATTGAGTTTCTTGAGTTTGCTCAATTACTCGTTACGGGTTACTTAAGTCATTAAGTTAAGACCCACTCAACCAATACACCACTCAACTACTCAACCAATTTCACTATCTCATTTATTTTTTTCCAGAGTTCTTGTTTCCCCTGGCCTGTTTTAGCGGAAAAAGCGATGGGCGGACCAAATCCTTCCTTTAGGAGTTGGTTTGAAAACAGATCAAATTGTCTGCGGGCCTCGCTTTTTGATAATTTATCTACCTTGGTAACTACAATAATTGGCTTTATCTGAAACATCTTTAGCCAGTTTAAGAGATCTAAATCCCCTTCACCCAGCTTTCGTCTTACATCTATAATGACCACAACCGCCTTTAGATTTGCTCTTTTTTTTAGATAGGTCTCTATATGTTTTTTCCAATTTCGTCTCACATTTAATGGAACCTCTGCATATCCATAACCAGGAAGATCTGTGAGATAGAGAGTTTTTCCAGCTGAAAAGAAATTGATAGATCTTGTCCTGCCTGGCCTCGAACTTGTTCGAGCAAGATTTCGGGAATTAATTAGTCTATTTATAAGGGAAGATTTTCCCACATTCGATCTGCCAGCAAAGGCAACTTCAGGTCTATCTGCAGGGGGGAATTGTTCAGGCAGAGTGGCGCTCTTTAGAAAGGAGACTTCCATTGGCAGTAATGTCCGTTGTTAAATTTTTCGTCTTCTCAATAAGTTCGTGTATCGAATTATAAAGGCAGAGCTTTCCATTGAGGTAAAATATTATACCCGGAATGGCTTTTTTCTCAAACAAAAGAATATATAGATCATCAGGGTGCATTCGCCTGATGTAGAATAAGTTCATCTAGGAGAGGAATTTCATTTCTCTTTGAAATACGACCCAGGAGGTATTCCCGGAAAGGAGACACCCAGTTTGCGACATGTCTTCTCTGTTTTTCAATTGGTCTTTTTTCGTTTTGTCCGGGCAGATCTTGAAAGCCTTGCATCGTAGAAGTCCGAAATTTGTTTTCGGACAGCTTCCCAGGGGAAGTGGCTGGATGAACTGTCATTGAATGATGAAACCAGCATACCCTACAACATAGCTATAATCTCCACTCACGTCTCCTGATGTGGCATAGGCTACCAGATTTGCCGTGGTTGCGCCCAGTTCCTTAGCAGCTATAAGGGTTATTGTAGTTGGAATTACGCCGCACATAGATATGTTATTCTCTTCAACTGTCTCTAAAAGCCCAGAAGGATTCAGAGCGCAGACCCTTTCTATTGCTAATTGATCCTTTTGTTTCGCGCTTTCCTGTGATTCATAGTGAGTCATATCTGTGCTGGCTATAATGACAACAGGCCTGCCGAATTTCCTTATAGACCTGGCTATGGCTGTGCCTATTTCTTCACATGTCTTAAAGTCAGCTCTGCCAAGAACAATTGGAACAAATTCAACATCAGGTTTGATATATTGAATAAAGGGTAATTGAACCTCAACAGAATGTTCCTGTATGTGGGCCTGATCATCAGCGCTTAACCACCTGGATTCTTCAATCATGAGATTGGCCAGTTTTTCATTTATGCTAATATCACCCAATGGCATGCGCCAAACACCCTGTGCCATCACAGCAAACGGCGCTCCAAGTCCATGATGATTGGGGCCCATAACGATTACTTCCTTGGTAATATCAGCTACGGCATAAACAGCTCCAGCAACATTGCCTGAGTACATATAACCGGCATGAGGAGATACCAGGGCAAATACCTTTTCTTTTTTTTGTTCACCTGTTGCAGGCTTAATCCTGCTGGAAATATCTTTTTTAAGATCCGCTTCCCTTCCAGGATAAAATTGATTGGCTACTGCTGGTTGACGTATCATTTTAATCACCTCGCTATAGTTAATAGTTACGCATTACTCCATGTAAATAAGTCAAACACGCTACAATTAATTTGATAGGTTATTTTGTATCTACACAAAATGTGAACCAGGGGCATGGGTATCTTTTTAGCCAGACACTCAGCTGCGTTCTTGTCTATTTCAAGAGCAGGAGCTTTCTTATTTAAAAAGGAAAGGATTTGTTCTTTTTTGCCTATCACAATACTCTCACGAAGCGGGGATAATGGTGACCTTTGCAGCCTCTCCCTGTTAGCTCCCCTCCTGAAAAGGTCTCTAAAACAGATCTTCGTGCCTTTGAGCCCGCCCTGGTGCGATATGATTGTAATAATCTATTAATCCTTTAATCTTAAAGAGGCGATGAAAAATAAGTCACTGCATCCCAGGTCTGGGCCAGGGACTTGGTGGCTGAACTTATACCTTTCTTTTACAATGAAGCAAAGCGAGGATCCACTGATGTTCCAGTTAGTTTTGTTGTATAGTACCTGTTAATTATATGCCTATCCGCTTCAAAGGCCATAGAGGGGAAAGGCCCTGAAAGGGGGAACCATTCTAATTTCGCCATGTCATCACCCGGTTGTAAGGCACCATTTATTTTTTTTGCCAAAAGCACAATTACTAAGGTATGCAGGTCAGGTGAGAAGAAATTAGAAACAACACTGAGAATGGAGATGATTTTTATAGAAAGGCCAGTCTCTTCCATTATTTCCCTATGGGCTGCAGATAGGAAGTCTTCATCAAACTCAATAAATCCACCAGGAAGGCTCCATTTTCCTCCCATAAATACCTTGTTATCCCTCTCACCTAATAGTATCATGTCATTGTGAACAATTAAGACAACGACCCCTGGGGAGGGATTTTGATAGAGGATAAAACCACACTGTGGGCATTTAAGCTTGCTATGTTTGAGGGTTGATATGGAAATACATGGTGTGCCGCATACCGGACAATACCTAAATTTAGAAATTGTCTGATTTCCTTTCCTATTATAGGTCTCAAATATTTGTTTCGTTTTCATTTTCTTTTTCTTGAGCCTTAGGTTTATTTATCTTACTACTTTCTATGCAGCAATTCAAGAGTGTGGGAAAGAATAAATTATCTTGACAAAAAGAACTACTCTATATAAAAGCAAACTTTAATTATTAAAG
>QMLT01000037.1 GCA_003646875.1 Deltaproteobacteria bacterium | reverse complement strand
GTGTGTCCCGATTTATGGGGGCACGCTGATGCCCCCTATTTATTAAGGGCATGGAGCAAAAAAAGACATACCCATGCTCCTTAAATGCAGCATTTTTAAGCTGCTGCCCCAACTTATTGAGAAGTTACAAGTGACACCCTGTAACATCACCTGCGGCCAACTACGGGGCAAGCAGGTGTCTGACGGTTGTCTTTGGCAACCGGGCTCTAACGGTGTTGACCCTAAAAGACTTCCAAATCAGAACTTTTAACCCACCCTGTTTTTTTATCGGAACGCTCAATTTTATACCAGGAATCTTTGGGTGAAACTACAGCAACCTCCGTTCCTTCATAAAGTGTGAAATGAGTTGTCGCTGAATCAAACGGTTCAAATTTAGCATCTGCTTTTTGAGCAATTATTACTGCTTCTTTACCTACCACTGAGACCTTCTCAAATAGCGCCATAAAAAACAGAGCAAACATAATGATTAAAACCGACAGGGCGACAACTCTGTATTTCCTGATAGGGGGGATATGCAAACTTACCAAAATAACCAATAAAATTCCTGTAAATATTACCGCTAAAGAGAAGGCCAATTCATCAATGGTAAACAAAGAAAATATCCTATCAAAAGCAATTCTGTGCCATTGCGCTTGAGCCTCAACAACACCTCCTTTTATCAATGACTTAGCATATTCATAGTTCGACTTTAAATCACTGTCTCGTGGAATGAGCCGCATTGCCTTTTCATAATTGAGGATTGCCTCCCCAAGCTCGCCTTTCTTAAAATAAGAATTTGCCAAATTATAATAAAGATTGCCGCTCCCAAATCCTGAATTTAATACTTCTTCATATGTCTTGATTGCTTTCTCATATTCTCCTTCGGAATAGTAGGTGTTTGCATGATAAAATTTGGCGCTTGTTTGGGGAATAGATTCTGCCAGGCAATAATCGCAACTTAACAAAAAAATACCAGTTACCGCTAAAGGCAGAAACAATAGTGATACGCTTTTACTCGTTTGGAAACTTCTGTAGGTCATTTCTAAACCTTCTTCCTTTCCAGGAAATCAATAACCTTACGCATATCATTAAAGATAGTCTCGCGTTTATGTCTATCTAATTCTAAAGGAGCATACCGGGCCATATCGCAAGCGCTAAAGATATTAGTTAACTTATCCAAAATTTCCCCATCTATATTCTTAGCGCCTAATATTTCCTTGACTGCCTCAATAGTTATTCCACCAGCAGGTAGATGAAGCTTATCTGCCATGTATCCGATTAAGGTTTTATGGACGCAATCGAAAAACTCACCACTTTTTTCCTTGGCTAAAAATCCTTGTGCCTCTCTTATTCCTTTTCTGGCTTTTGCAGGCGCCTGCAGGCGCCTTGCGTATCGTTCATCAGTTTTAAGTTTCTCCTGGTGTTTGTAAAAAGTTACCAGAGTAATAAATATAATCAATGCAATTAAATGATAAAGCCAAAAACCTACCCTTTGATAAAGATACTTACCTGTTCGTTTTAATTTACCTGGCGATTCCTTAATATAAACAATATCTCTGCCCAGAAGCTCCTCTTTAGCTGTTTTTGTAACGGCTTGTGGAATCTCCACAATCTTCAATTCCCCACCTTCTGGCTTAGCTACGCTGATCGAAAAGGGGCCTTGTGTAAGTGAACGGTATTTTCCCGTTTGAGGGTTAAAGAAGCTGAAGGTGATTTTAGGGATTTCTTTTACCTTCGCTGATTGGGGAATAAGCACCTGTTCAAAAACCTTTGAGACTTGACCTTGTTTAGCCTGCGGTTCATAAACCTTAAATCCTTCTTTTGAATCCAGAACAGGACTGGATACAGTATCAAAATTCCCCGCCCCGCTTACAGTCATCGATACTGTAATTGGGTCGCCGGCCTTTACTTCCTTAGGCGAGGCTTCGGCTTTAAATCGGAAATCGCCAATCGCTCCTTTAAAATTAGCCGGTTTACCTTCATGGGGCAGTGGTTGGACGTTAACTGTCAAAGGTGGTGATGTAACCTGAAACGGATAGGCTTTATAGCGGCCAAAAAAGTCATTAAATATATCATTACCAGAAAAACCTCCAAAGAAATTATCATCAAAGGGTGTGCGCCTGCGCCTTTGCCGCTTGCGGACTACAAGATTACAATCAAGCTGCGCAGGTCCTAAAGATAATTCACCAGCCCTCACCGCAAATATATTGGTAGTAAATTCAATAACATCATATGCAATGCCGCCGATAGTGTGGCGGAACTGTTTTGGTTGCCTGAACCCTTTTACAGAGAAACCATCATGTTCAAATTTGGGATATTGAATATCCCGTACGCCCAGGCGGTTTATATATAGTTTTATAGATAAGGGGATAGACTCATTGACATAGGGTTGTAATTTTCCCGCTTCAATGGTAAGAAAAATCCTGTCTTTTAATTGTTCCTTCGGGATTGTTTCTTGAGCAACGCCAGGCCCTTGAGTTGGCGGCTTCGATGGCAATGCGCCGGATACAACCTCAACGGTTAAGGCTTGAGAAGTGAAAGTCTTTCCCTTAAAAACTACCGAAAAAGGACCGATCTCAAAACTCCCTGTCTTTAATGGTATTAATGTATAAATATGGGTTATAGATTTGGATACCTTGCCATTAACAATGGACATCCTTGTTGAAGGGCCAAGATACCGCACCTGAAAGCCTTCTATCTCGCCAATCTCTGGACGAGATACGTTTTGTGTTCCATGAAATGATAGGTTAAGTTGCAGACTCTCTCCCAGGGAAACGGTTTCCCGATCTACAGTTGCTTCAAACTGTATATCAGAGGCATAGAGCATAGAACATAGTGTATAGTGTATAGTGAAAAGAAAAAAAACGATAAACGCTATTCGCCATGTGCCATGCGTCATGGTATTTTGGTCTTTGCTCTTTGCTCTTTGCTCCTTGCGCATATTACCAATCCTTCAATACGCGGGGATAACGTCTGTCTCTCAGGTTCCTATCCATATTAGCGACTGACTGATCTTGCTGATTATAACGGTCTAGTATCATTCTTGCTTCCTCTTCGGACATCTCTTTCTGCGCATTTTGTTCCCGTTTATGACCTTCAGCCGGTTTTAAGCCCTCCCCCTTTTGCTGCTCTTTTTTTTCTTCGCCCTGCTCAGCACCTTGCTGTTTTTGCGCCTGTTGCTGTTTTTGCTGATTACCCTGTTGGCCCTTCTCTTTTTGTTGTTTTAACTTATCCAAAAGAATTTTAAGCTCTTTTTCTACAAATTCATGGTTGTATTTGGCATTGGTATTCTTCTGATTCAACTCTATGCTGCGCTTATAATAATCCAGTGCCTCGCGATACAGTCTAACCGCAGAAGCTAAATCGGTATTCATCTTGAGGGCGCCCAGACGATATTTGCAGTTTCCTATATTATATGCGGCCTTTTGTTCAATTTTATGATTATCACTAAGTAATGCTTTGTTGAAGGCCTCAATGGCCTTTTCATAATCTTGCTTTTGATATAATGCCGTGCCGATGTCAAAGTTGATAACATCGGAATCAGGTTTACTAATTACAGCCTCGTTGTAATGTTTTAACGCCTCATCATATTTTTCCTGGTGATAAAGGCTATTTCCCTCTTTTATGCTGGCAGTGGCAGATGCAGCAAAACAAAGTGGCGTAGCGCATAGCGCATAGCGAAAAACGAAAAGAAAAAAAATGATAAACGTTACGCGCCACACACTATGCAATGTCCTAATTTGCCCTCTGCCCTTTGCGCTATGCTTTCCTACGCTCACTTATAAAAAGCTCTCCCAAAAGTAATAGAAATGCTAATGTTAAGGGAATCTGAAAGCGTTCTTCAAATTGCTTGGCTAATTTACTCTCAAATTCCCGTTTTTCCATTTTAGAAAGTTTCTCTTCATATATCAAGTCCAGCCCGAACCGAGTTGCTCCAGAACGGACATAACTGCCGCCTGTGGTAAGTGCTACTTTCTGTAAGGTAGTTTCATCTAATCTGGTTTTAACTACATTGCCCTGACTGTCTTTTAAAAATGTTTTGTTGCCCATATCATCTGTAAGAGTAATTAATTCGCCTTCTGGCGTGCCGATGCCAATACAAAATACTTTCACACCTTTTTCTTTAGCCTTCTCAGCAGCTTTGAATGGATCAGCCCCAGCAGTATTTTCGCCATCCGTGATAAGAATTAATACTTTATATTTTTTCAGTCCACCCTCATAACTTCTTATTGCCTCTTTTATCGCCTGGGAAATTGATGTGCCGCCGCGGGGAATTAAATTAACGTTTAAACTGTTCACTGAAAGAAGGAATCCGCCATAGTCCACAGTTAAAGGGCACTGTAAAAAAGCCTCTCCTGCAAAGGCAATAAGCCCTACACGATCACCCTTTAAGTGTCTGGTAAAATCTTTTATTGCGAGTTTTGCGCGCTCCAATCGGTTAGGCTTAACATCTTCAGCAAGCATGCTTTTGGATGTATCTACTGCAATAATAATATCCAAACCCTTACGCTTTACCTCCTGCCAATGAAATCCCCACTGCGGCCGCGAAAAAGAAAAAACAATCAAAAAAACCGCCAAAACTGTCAAAATGATTTTAACTCTCTTTTTTCTGTTATCTAATAAAGGAGTTAAATCTGTAATAAGGTTCTTTTGCGCAAATCGCTCCATTGTGGCTTTTCTTTTTTTAAATGACCAAAAATAAAATACAGCAAGCGCTACTACAAGCCATAACAGATGTAAAGCGCCTAAATTAGCAAACCGCATATTATTCTCCTACGGTATCTTTCTTAAAATAGTATTACTTAAACACACTTCCAGCAATATCAGCGCAAGGGCAATACCTAAAAATCCGCTAAATTGTTCTTTATATTCCAAATACCCTTTCTCTTCCATAGGTGTCTTCTCCATTTTATCAATCTCACTGTAAATTTCCCGTAAAGACTTTGTATCAGTAGCGCGGAAATACTTTGCCCCGGTTTTGGCGGCAATATCCATTAAAGTATCCTCGTCAATATCTATCTTTATTGACCGGTAAACCTTATTGCCAAAAAAATCTCTTACCGGATAAGGAGCTAACCCCTTGGTGCCAGCGCCAATAGTATATACTTTTATTCCTAAAGACCTGGCAGTTTCCGCCGCTAAAGAAGGTGAAATATCACCGGCATTATTTCTTCCGTCGGTTAGCAAAATAACTACTTTGCTTTTGGCTTTTGTGTCTTTAAGGCGGTTTAGACTGGAAGCCAGGCCCAAACCTATGGCCGTGCCATCTTCAATCATTCCTATTCGGACGCGTTCAAGGTTTCCAAGCAACCAGCTGTAATCAAGAGTTAGAGGGCTTACAGTATATGCTCGCCCTGCAAATCCTACCAACCCTATGCGGTCATTTTCCCTGCTCTGGATAAAGCTTTGCACAACGTCTTTTACTGCATCTAGACGGTTAACCCTTTTACCTTTCAAGGTAAAATCCTCAGCAAGCATACTTGTAGAAACATCTAAGGCTAAAACAATATCAATTCCCTCGGTTTGAACCCTGGATTCTTCAAGTGGAGACTGAGGCCTGGCTAAAGCGACTGGTATCAGGCAAAGAGCTATAATCCGCAACAAATATATGTTTTTGCTTAAAAGTACTTTTACCGATGGCCTCATCTGGCGCAAAAGCCTTTCTGTGGAGAAGGTGAGGCTTGCCTTAATTTTTCTCTTTCGGAAGCAGTATGCTCCTGCCAAAACAACAGGAATCAATAATAAAAATAAAGGATTATGAAAATTCATACTTTAGTCTCTTCCTTAATCTCTTCCTTAGTCTGGTCAATCAGTCGTTTTGCTGATTCAAAGCTTGAATCGGCCTCTTTTTCAGCAGGCTCATACTTTGCGAACTTAACCAAGTCGCAAGCGAAAAGAAAATCACGTAAAAGGCTTTTGTGTTCAAGCATAAGCGCCTTATTGTCTTTCACGCTATTCAAAAATTCTTCTGTGGTCATTTCCGGTGCACGCAGATTGAAGCGGTTTTCCAGATACCGCCTCACAATGTCAGACAATTCAATATAGTACAATTTATGTTCTTTTCGCCTTAAATATTCCTTTTGCTTAAGCGCGTTAAGCGCTTCATAAGCCACTTCATGGGCAGGCCGTGGAGGAACAAAAATACTTTGAGTTTTTTTCCGTTTGAATAAAAAGAAGGCAATACCTGCTCCTAAGACTATAAGCGCAAGAACCGCCCACACATACCAGGGAATTTGAATGGGAAAACCAATCGGCCCGGCAATTTCTCGTATGTCGCGTTTAGCTTCTGCGCTCTTTAAGATACTCTCCACTTCTATAGTGATCTTTTCAGTTGAAACCTCTTGCCATTCAACTTGCCCTTTCTTCCTGTATTTAATTGTGGCCTCGGGAATTGAATATTTGCCGCTTACATAGGTATCAAGCACATACCACTGACGATAGGTTTTGGTCTTAAACCATCCCTTTTCTGATGTGCCAAAATCTTTAATCGCAAAGCCGCCCAGATTTTCGGCAAATTCGGGAAACTTTATCTCAATACCCTTGCCTGCCTTAACGGCGATAGTATAGGTTATTTTATCGCCAATGGTTGCTTTATCCTTATCCACTGAGGCAGAAACCTCCAGAGGCAGCTTATCAGAAGAATCTTGTTCTAAAGCAAAGCTACTAACCGGTATCAAAGTCAATATGGTAAGCCCCATGAGAAAGTTCAAAAAGAACTTCAACCTCTTCCCAAACTCCTTTGTAGTTTTTTCACTTCCCCTTTTTAAAACAAGTCTTCTT
Organism: Deltaproteobacteria bacterium; assembly: GCA_003646875.1. Lineage (GTDB taxonomy): Bacteria > Desulfobacterota > DSM-4660 > Desulfatiglandales > B25-G16 > B33-G16. Next base: position 3,799 of record QMLT01000037.1, on the reverse strand, counting down.
TCTAACAGTGTAAGACAAAGAAATAAGTATTTATTTTTTTTGGCTTTCATCGTCGCCAGGTCTATAAAAAATTTTTACTTCCTGTTCCTCTAAAGCGCCTCTTAACAATGAATCTGTAATGCTGCGTTTTTTTTGCATCCTATATTCATGCTCCGCTCGACTTTTCACCTCATCAAAGGTCTTTACCCTTTTCGGGTTTTTATCTTCTATAGAAAATATATAAAATTTATCGTTGGTTTTTAAAGGGTCAGAATATTCTCCTTTTTCCTTAAGAAACAATCCTTCGATAACTTCTTTTGCTTCTCCAATACCACTAATATAGCTTTGGCCGCGGTTAATCCATCCCTTGACCTCTTTCCCGGAGGTTTCTTTAAGCTCTGTTAACGCTTCTTCTTTGTCTGAATCCTCGTCAAACTCCGTATAGCGCAGTTTTATCTTTGCAGGTTCAGTATATTTATCCTGGTTTGCCTTATAGTAGTTTTCCACATCTTGAGGGTCAATCTTGAGTTTCTTCTCAATCTCTTGCTTCAGGTAATTCTGAACTATTAGCTGTTTCTTTGCATTTTCTACCGCCTCGCGTATCTCAATTTTTTTATCTATACCCAACCTTTTTGCCTTTTCATATAATACTTCGGTAGCCACATAATTACGGATGAATTCAAGTCTCTGGGACTTTTGTTCCAATTGTTTACGCATCCATTCAGGAACAGCCGCTATCGCGCTATCTATCTCCGACTGGGTAATATCGCGTTTGCCTATACGCGCCACAACTTCTCCGCTCTTTGTCGATGAGCCACCTAAAGAAACCCTTTTTGCCAGCTCATATTGAGCCTGAGAACTCAACCCTAAGTTTTCCAAAGCTTCGACAATTTTCTGGTCCATCTCTTGAGTAAAGTCAGCTTCCTTATCCAGCATCTCTGCGCGGTAAAATAAAGTAAGCGCTTTTTCATACTGGTATGAATCCATATAAATATTGCCGAGGCGATAGCATATCCTGGCAATCTCCTGGTTGCTTGCGTTTGAGCTCTCAATATATTTTTCGAAAACCGAAGCTGCCTGGAGTTGTAATCCTTTGGCAAGAAGCATATTGGCATAGTCAAGCTCATCCGTAGGGCTCCATACTCCTGTAGCTTGAGTAGGTTTAGCTATCCGTTCAGGTAGTTGCGCTACCAAAACTACTAACACACCCAATATTAATATGATTATTATTGAGAGTATGACATTCAATTTCATCTTCTTGCCCTCTTTTCACACATTCGAAAGAATGAAAATAAAACTTTGCTATAATGTATATTGGTGCGAATATCAACGCTGTCGACGTTTATACGCTTAAAACATCTTGAACGTTCCTCGAATATTCTCATTGCATTTTCATTAAACTGCCTGCGTATTGTCTGATTGGAAGTATCCACTAAAGTTTCATTCCCTGTTTCTGGATCGCATAATGTGATAATTCCCACATTAGGTAAATCTATTTCCTTAGGATCTGTTATAGTTATTGCGGTGATATCATGCCGTTTATTAGTGATACTCAATAACTTTTCGAATCCATCATCATAGAAATCAGAAATAATAAAACTTACTGTCCTGCGTCTTGAGACCCTGCTCAGGTATTCTAAGGCGCCTGATATATTAGTTTTTTTACTTTGGGGCTCAAGATATAGCGCCTCCCGCACAATACGCAATCCATGACGCAGACCCTTGCGAGGAGGAACAAACTTTTCTATTCTGTCAGTGAAGGCAATTAGCCCCACCTTATCATTGTTCTGTATCGCGGCAAAGGTAAGAAGCGAACAAATCTCTGCCGCCAACTGACGTTTCAACTTATTCACCGTTCCAAAGTAACCTGAAGCGGATAAATCCAAAAGAAACATTACTGTAAGCTCTCTTTCCTCCACAAATTGCTTTATGTAAGGTTCGCCTGTGCGAGCAGTAACGTTCCAGTCAATGGAACGTACATCGTCTCCCGGGAAATACTGGCGAACTTCATCAAACTCCATACCCCGCCCTTTAAATACGCTCTGATATTGGCCGGCAAATACGTCGGTAACCATACGAGAGGTAGTTATCTGAATGCGTCTAATCTGTTTAAGGATCTCTTTTGGAATCATATTTTTACGGCACTTCTATCTCATCAAATATTTTCTTTATGATATCTTCAGAAGTCTTCTCCTCTGCTTCAGCCTCATAACTTACAATAACCCTATGCCTTAATACATCAGGCCCGATGGACTTAACGTCTTGCGGAGTAACATAGCCTCTGCCTTGAATGAAAGCATAGGCTTTGGAGGCAAGAGTGAGATAAATACTTGCTCGTGGAGAGGCGCCGTACTGGATAAGATTACCTAAATCTTCTAATTTATATTTAGACGGCTCCCTGGTGGCAAAAACAATATCGATAATGTACTTCTCAATCTTCTCATCCATATATACTTCATTTACAACCTTGCGCGCCCGCAGTATATCATCAGGGTTAATAACGGAGTTGACTTTTATCTCTTTATCGGTAAAACTCATCTCTGTTAAGATTTTGTGCTCTTCCTCTTTATTGGGATAGGTTATATTAATTTTTAGCATAAACCGATCGATTTGCGCCTCAGGCAAAGGATAAGTCCCCTCCTGTTCAATAGGGTTCTGGGTTGCCATAACCAAAAATGGCTCATCTAACTTAAAGGTATTTTCGCCAATAGTAACCTGATGTTCCTGCATTGCTTCTAAGAGGGCGCTTTGTACTTTTGCCGGCGCACGGTTAATCTCATCAGCAAGAATGATATTGGCAAAAATGGGGCCTTTTTTAGTGGTGAACGTCCCTTCTTTGGGGTTGTAAATCAGGGTTCCGATAAGGTCTGCTGGAAGCAAATCCGGCGTGAATTGAATCCTTTGAAATTTGGTATTAATAACCTGCGATAAGGTTTTTATTGACAGTGTCTTGGCTAAACCCGGAACTCCCTCAACAAGCATATGGCCGTTGGCAAGCAAACCAACCAATAGGCGATCAATTAAGTATCTCTGCCCAACGATTACCTTTCTTGTTTCTGAAACCAATGCACTGATAAACGCACTTTCCTTCTTTACCTTTTCATTGATTGCAGTTATTCCTGTCTCCATTTATCACGCCTCCTTTCATAATTATCTGTTATGTATTTGTTGTTTGAACTAAAATTTTCTGAAATTGTCAACTTCAGCATCCTAGGCATTAGCAATTTTAGTTAGAGTTTCACATATCAAGCCTTCTTACTATCTTTTCATCGAACTTCGGCATGATTCGTTTCTTTGTGATATACTCAAATATGTGCTGTATTTTTCATGAAATGGATTCATAAACACCTATTCGCAAAACTTAATGTAGCGCCAATTCAGTTTCTAACAGCAGCGGATGGCTATTGTATAGAAACTGAATCATTTCGGGGATAGGGCCTGCTGAAAAAATTGTCTGGCATCTTCAAAGAATATCTCCCGGCTCGTAGCATGTGTGTAAAACATGTGTCCTCCTTCATAGATCTTCAGAATGAGATTCGGAGTGATGGCTGGGTCCAGCGACATTTGCCTTGTGACAACCACCGAGCCAAAATAGGGTGTGACGAGATCGAAAACCCCATGGGCGATGAATGCCTTAAGGTGTTTATTCGTACTCATACTGTGTTTAAGGTTCTCGGCCACACCGACATAACCTTGTCCCCATTCCAGGCCGGATTTCCAATTCCATTCTTTTGAAACCTCTTTATTTAGGATTTCATAGGATATATCCGTTTCAAATTTTAGCTGTTCGCGCACATAACTGTTCATCCCGGCCGTAAGG
>QMLT01000036.1 GCA_003646875.1 Deltaproteobacteria bacterium | reverse complement strand
TGGGCACGGTTTGGTTAACGAAGATTCCTTTCGACTTCTTCGAAAGAGATTGTATTTTCCTCTTTCTTGAATTCATCAAGCATGGCGAGAAAAGAGTGGTTTTGTCGCAATAGTTCAACTTCGGAATCAAATTCATCAGCTGTACTGATAATAAAGGTGTCACCATCTTGACTTTTGACAAGCAATGCATCATTACGGGCCATGCGCAAAAGTTCTATAACAGATAGTTGATGAGATGAAAGGTTGATTGTTTTCATAGCATTATCTCCTCCCCTCCGATAAAAAGTTTGTCACGTTCCTTAATTCCGATGGCAAGGATTCGGACACGTCGGCTAGTTGGATCTGTTTCATAAAACACCCTGAAAGGATGAATTCGCAAATCCCAGTCTGCTATGGGATTTTCCCGTAGTATCTTCTTGTTACGTGTTTCTTCATCCGGATTGTAAGTAAGCTGCTCCTTTATTTCATCCAGAATTCTGTTCCGATCAAACCGTCGGAATGCTTCCAAGTGAAGATATGCCGGTTTTTTGAACTCAATTCTGAACGATTTGGCCATATTAAAAGTTTATCAAATCGCTTTTGAAATAACAATCCTAAAATCTCACGGTAACGTCAAAGCCCCAATGTGAGTGAAATCTGAGGGACGCCCATTTGTAAACAAGTAATTTTTTCCAACCAGAAGCAAGGGGATCGAGATTTTTCATAAAGGGTACAGCAGAGAACTAGCGCAGTACCTTTAGACTTTCGGTGGCTGCTGCCACCGCTTTCAGACATGACGCCTGAATCCCACTTGCCTATGGCCTGTCTCCAGCTCCCCCTCATCAAACCGCATGTTCTAAATGGGTTAGGCATGCCTCGGTGAGTGTTCTTTAACCCCTATTTAGAATAAGAGCTTGCTCCATCTTTGTCATCGTCTTTGCGAATCTATTGGCCTCCGATCCCAGAGCCAGGAAGTCTTCCCATTCAAAATAACCTCAATTTGAGTTGTTACGAGGATCATAAAGGCGTCTGCATTTTATCAAAGCAGATTCAAAGATATGAACTCCCCCGTATGTGTGATCTTGGGGACGTCATTGGCTATATTGACTGACTTTTTCATTATCCTTTTTCGGAGAAGAGCCTTCCTGCCTCTTTCAAGGATTAATAGAACAGCAACCTGATAGAGATGGACAGCCGCTTGGCTTCATTCCTCTGCCCCATTTTCCTTATTAGATGTGTCCGAAAACAATTGACTGTATCTCTTTGGTAACTTTTACTTGACAAATTACCAGTGAATGGTATAAATATTTAGGATGTTATGGGACGTAAAATTTACAAGCAGGGCTGAAAAGCAAGCCAGAAATCTTCCGCCTTACGTTCGGGAAATACTTTTTGCCCTGGTTTTGGAAATTATAGAGCTTGGTCCCATGAGAACTCTCTGGCCTAACTATAGCAAAATAAAAGGTAAGAAAGATTGCTACCATTGCCATCTGAAAAAAGGGAAGCCAACCTATGTTGCAATTTGGAAGATCATACATAAAAAGAATAAGTTTGTGGAGGTGAGATATGTTGGAACTCATGAAAAGGCAGACTACGGACAACTTTGTTGATATTTTTTTGCGAGGGGTACCTTCCGAAAAGGCCGAGATGGTGAAGGAAGCCATTGAAAAGATCCTTAAACTAGCAGGAATGCCTCTCAAAACCATGGAAGAATACGATGACAGGCTCTATTCCATTGAAGAGGTTTTCCCCAATTTCCATATAGGCCATGCATTGCGCGGTCTTCGTTCCCGTGAAGGATTGACGCAGAAACAGCTTGCGGAGATGATCGGAGCCAAGCCAAGCCATATCTCTGAAATGGAGAACGGAAAGCGTCCCATTGGTAAGGAAATGGCAAAGCGTTTGGCAAGGGCTTTACGAACGGAATACAAGGTTTTATTATGAATGTGTTTATTTGGGGTAGGGCCAAGCTATGGTATTGATATATCTGGAAAAATATTTCAAAAATAGGTGCGAGTCTTAAGCCGCCGTCTTTAACGTCAAGATCCCTACCATAAGGAGCTAATAGCTCTCGCCATGGACCGATTAGTACCTGCTTGATCGACCCTTTCGTGGTTAAAAATGGCGCTTTAAGGGACCATATCAAGCCTGTGGGGAGATGGGGACGTGAGTGCAGAACGTGCTTAATCAGAGAGGCGATGCCCCCATTTTTCTTAATTGAAGTTAGGAGATAGTGAGCACCAAAAAGGTGACAGATGGCATCGAGACAAAAGGGGCAATTTCATTGGTTCTGAGATTTATCGCACTTGTTTGATTTAGTATATGCTTATGGCCTAAGTATGAATCCCATAGTGTTGAAATGTTCGTCAAAGCCAAAGGCTTCTTTAACACCTGCATGGCTGGCTATTACGAAACTGGTACAATCAACAAAAGAGAACACTTGATCAGTAAAACTTTCGAAAATGTCCCATGCCTCTTGGTGCATGGCGGGGGTAACCCATTCTACATGAAGCTTTCCTATTTTGATAGCCTCTTGGACTAAAGAATGAAACTTGATGGCCTTCGCATGGCCGTCGTCGTATCGAATACGGGTGTAGGTTTCAGCCAAGACATAGTTGGAAGTAATCAAGGGGACATTTTTCCCAGAGATTTCCCTATAGTACAAGGCAGCGTGTTCGTGGAATTGATCCCTGACGACTGCCATTGCTATCCAACCGCCCGTATCTACAAAGACAGGAACCATCATTACACCTGCTTTCCATATAAATACCTGTCATGGTGAATAGAGGCATCGGTAGGACCATCTGGCTTATCACACAGTCCGATGAGTTGCCAAATAGGGTCCTCTTCTGGCATCTTGCCCTTCTGCATGGCAACATATTTTTTAACAGCCCTTCGAATATGCTCGGATTCAGAAATCTTGGTTGCGAGAGCCAGACGCTTAAGTGCCCGATCACTCTCTCCATCAAGATAGATCTGTTTTCTTTTAAGATTAGCCATTCATAGCCTCCTTTTTGTGGAATATGATGTATACATTATCATATTTGCATAAGGTTGTCAATGCCATAAAGCACAGTTTTGACTTTGCCTGGATGTATCTTGGGGACATCCTATATTTCTCGCGTTGACTTGTTTTTCCCCTTTTCCTTTTAAGGTTTCAGAGGCGATCTGACCCATTGGAGACGCAAAACTCTATCGGTCTTAACAGTCATAAAAAGTCCTGCACTTTTCTATCACTCTGATGATAACATGATAAGATGCGCAAGGGGCCTGCTCGCCGTTGGGAGATAAGGCCAGGCCGGCGGACATTAATCCATGACCAATGTAATGCGGGGACGTAGTCAACTATTAGACTTATCAGGGATCGGGCACGGATTTATTATGATCTTTTTGCGATTAGCAAGGGTCTTCCGATAGTCCCGAGAATACATTTTTCTTACAATCGGAAGGCCCAAGTTAGACCAAGATCCATGTTATAATGCCTGGCTATGTAATCCATGTCGTGGCCTTGAGAGAGCAGATTATCGATATTACCAAAATTGGTATTTCCGATAATTTCTGATACACGATTTTGGCTCAACCCCACTGTTTCTGAGATCTTTTCTTGGGTCCAGCCCCTCCAGAGGGTAAACCCACCAAAAAGAAAGCGGGCAAGCCCTCCAATCCGCCACAAAGACGGCGGACAAGAAAGACGGCGGGCAGGCAAGGCGACTCAAACGAAGGATAACGATGTTCCGGATCGCCTTCTGCCGGGCATGGATATCCGAGATCCAGGTGTTGACGGGGCGCTGTGTTACTTCTAACTGCTCTGATAGAGAAAAAACAGGTTCGCATATTAAATATTAAATATTGCCAGAAAGCGGCCAGTTGAAAAATAGACGGGGTTGATAATCAAATAAATATTTTTCAGCCCCTGTTCAAAAACAGGACTTACTCCATCCTTGTCATCTTTTCGAGAATTTATTAGTGCCTGCCACCAAAATTAAAGATAGTCCTCATTTAAAATAAAGCCCGTTCAATAATTCAAATCTATAACAGCATGTTTACAGTCAAGATTTTCCTTCCATCCTTTTGACCTCATTTTTCATTTTTTCCAGAGATAAGGTCTTTCCAGCTTCAAATTCTGCTCTGACTTTTTCAATGAGTTCTATAAAGTCAGGATGGCAGCTCAAGGCCAATGATTCTTTGTCTACATTCCTAAGAGGGAGCATTGCTGCTATTGGCTGTTTATTTGAAGTAAACACAAGGACATCTTCGCCTAATTCTTTGGTATACTCAACCAGGGGTTTCAAAGATTCTTTTTCGGTCTCAATAGTTCTCATAGCATCAACGAGACATATTATACAGAGGAAAAGAAATGGGTGATTTTCTCTGAAAAAGGTTCAGATTGGAGTAAAAATAGTGATTGACAAAATGATACGATAGCTTATCATAAGAATTATCATGAAAATATTTTATAAGCTGCCTTTCAAAAAATTCGTGAAGAAGCAAATAAGGCCTTTCCAACTCATAATCGAAGATGAAGTAGAGAAAATAGCAATCAATCCTGATATAGGGAAATTGAAAAAAGATGATCTAGCAGGATTTCGAGTTCAAAAATTTTCTTATAGAAGCCAGAAATTTTTAATTGCCTATCATCTCCGAGAGAATGAAATAGTGTTTTTTAAAATAGGTCCCCACGAGAATTTTTATCATGAACTTAAGAAATATTTAAGGGAGGTTGAATAATAATGATTACTGCTGAGAAAGTTTATAACGAAATTTTAGATATGCCTTTAAAAGAAAGAGAGAGGTTATTTGCGGTTATAGCAAGGCGAGGATTTGAGAAAGATTTATATAGCCATGATGAAGTCTTTGACGAGATCAGGCAGACGCCATTCACTGTTAAAGAAGCTGCGGAGTATCTTGAGATAGCCGAGATTACATTGAGGAGATGGATTAAATCAGGAAAAATAAAATATAAAAGGGTGGTGAGGAACATTCTATTTGACCCAGATGAGCTTAAAACTTTTAAAAAGAATAAGATTTAAGCTCAATATTATAAGGTATCCGTAAAATTTCTATCCTGAAATAGTACGATCAAATTTCAGTTGTTACACCTTAACGATATATTTAGATGCCCAAGTCTTTTTTCGCGGACTCCAATTGCTCCTGAGCGAATTCCCATCGTGCTATCAATTCTTTTCCCTTTTCTCTGACTTCACTATATTCATTTAAAAATGAAGAACTCTTATTCTTATCTGCAAAAACCGCTGGGTCTGAAAGAATTGACTCCAGTTCTTTTTGCCTTTTTTCCAAATCAGAAATCCTTTCTTCTAATACGAGTAGTTTCTCCTGAATGGGTTTAAGGGTTTCCCTGATCAACTGGCGTTTTTCTGCCGCTTCTTTTTTCTTCGCCCTTCGAGATTTTCTTTCTGTATTAGGCGCTATTTGACTTTGTTTCTTATCTGATTCTTCGGATGAAGTCTTGGCAATTCTGTCCAGATGATCATAATATTCATTGAGATTGCCAGGGTATTCTTCAATTTGGTCACCTTGTATATCCCAGATCTTTGTTGCCAATCTATTTACAAATGACTGGTTATGGGAAACAAATATTAATGTGCCTTTGTAATCAGTTAGGGAATCTATTAAAATTTCTGATGATATAAGATCAAGGTGATTTGTTGGTTCATCCATCAACATAAGATTTCCAGGTTTTACGAGCAATTTCGCAAGCGATACCCTTGCCTTCTCTCCACCTGAAAGGACGCCTATTGACTTGTCTACATCATCGCCTGAAAAGAGAAAGGCGCCGCACACAGTCCTTGCAAACCCTATTGTTTCATTCGGGGCAGCCAGGCTCACTTCCTCAACTATTGTCTTTCTGGGGTCGAGCATATCGGTGTGATGCTGGGCAAAGTAAGCCATGGTTACCTTGTGGCCCAGTGTTATCTCACCATGGTCAGGTGTAATTTCCCCCGCTATCATCCTGAGCAAGGTTGTCTTGCCAGCGCCATTTGGCCCTATAATAGCGATCCTTTCACCCCTTAATACAGTGAGATTGATGTTAGTATATACAACTTTTTTATCAAAACCCTTTGTAACACCTTTGATTGCTACCACCTCTCTGCCACTCCTAAGAATAGCAGGAAAAGAGAAATGGATAGTCTTTTGAGGGTGGTAGGATTTAACGAGCTCCATTTTTTTTATTAATTTGATTTTACTTTGCGCTTGTCTGGCCTTTGTGGCCTTATACCGAAATCTTTCAATAAACCTCTCGGCATCTTTTATTTTTTGTTCCTGGTTTCTGACCTGGCGCAGGCGAATTAATTTTTCATCTTCTCTGGCCTTTAGATAAAAGTCATAATTCCCGCTGTAGGTTTTCAATCCCTCTGGTTCAAAACTTATGATGCGATTTATTTGCCTATTTAAAAAATCCCTGTCATGAGATACAAGAATTATAGCGCCTTTATATGTTTGAAGGAATTGGTCCAACCAGTGCACAGATGGGATATCAAGATGATTGGTCGGTTCATCAAGCAAGAGGAGATCTGGGGACTGATAAAGAAGACTCCCTAATACTGTTCTCATTTTCCATCCTTCGCTCAGGGAGGAAGCTGGAATATCAAAATCCTCGGATCGAAAACCTAAACCTGCAAGGATTTTTTCGGCCTCATGGGAGGGGAATTGCCTGTCCAGATAACTTATCTCCTGGTGGAGCTCCGCAAGCTCCTTTGCCAGTTTTAGTTGGCTGTCTTTGTTCTGGATATTTTTCAGTGACTCTTCTACCCGCATCATCTCATCTCTAAGCCTAACCCTCCCTGGTATGGAATCCAGAATAGATTGGAGAACCTTGCCGGATAATGCAGTATGGACATCCTGGGGAAGGTATCCTATCCTTATCCCTTTCCTTTTCTTAATCTCTCCAGTGTCAGGTGAAATCTCGCCACCTATCAGCCTCAACAATGTTGTTTTACCTGAACCATTTGGGCCTACAAGGCCAATCCTGTCTCCAGGCTCGACCTGAAAACCTATTTGATGAAAAAGATTCTTTCCTGAAAAGGTAATGGAAAGGTTAGAGATAATTACAAGGCTCATGATAGATATACGACGGCCTCGGGTTTGTTGAGTTTATTGTGTTTGTTGGGTTTATTGTGTTTGTTGGGTTAATAACAAATGACAATATTCTTACTTCCGCCAGTATGCAGGGGCAACCATAATAATAACGGTGTATATCTCAAGGCGTCCAAGAATCATGCAGAAGATCAGAACCCATTTTCCCAGATCAGGGACAGACAGATAATTGTTTACCGGTCCAACCAGACCAAATCCTGGCCCGACATTGCCTATCGTGGCAGCTACTGAGGCGAATGATGTCGGAATATCCAGCCCGATTAAGCACATAATTATTACAGCCACAATAAAAAGACCAAGATAAAGGATAAAAAATCCCCAAATGCTGTTCAATACCTCTGCTGGCACCGGCTTGCCACCGAGCTTTATGGATCTTACGGCATGGGGATGAATAAGTCTAAAAATCTCCTGGTAGCCATGTTTAGCAAGCAATATAATCCTCATAATCTTTATTCCCCCGCCAGTAGACCCTGCCATTGCCCCAATAAACATGCATAATACGATAATAATTTGCGATAGAGCTGGCCACGTTGCATAATTTGCCGTTACAAAACCAGTTGTTGTGATTATGGATGTAACCTGAAAGGCAGCGAGCCTTAATGCATGACTTATGGAATAGTAAATACTCCCATAGATATTAAAGGTTACCAAAAGTATCAGAATAGCAAGGATAAGAAGAAAGACACGACACTCTGGATCCCTGCCAAACACCTTAAAATCTCCCTTTAAAAATTTAAAGTGGAGGGAAAAATTTATTCCAGCGATGATCATAAAAAAGGTAATAACACCATCAAAATAGGCGCTGTTATATTGAGCAATGCTCCCATTCTGGGTGCTAAATCCTCCGGTTGGCATGGTACAAAAGGCGTGACATATAGAATCAAAAAGAGGCATTCCGCCTATAAATAAAAGGCCTATCTCAAGCAGGGTGATAAATAGATACACCTTCCATAGGGTTTTAGCCGTCTCCGAGATGCGAGGTTGTAATTTATCCACTACCGGGCTTGGGACCTCAGCTTTATAAAGTTGCATCCCTCCCACTCCTAAAAAAGGGAGAATAGCAATAGAGAGCACAATAATTCCCATCCCTCCCATCCACTGGGTTTGGCTCCTCCAGAATAATATTCCCTCAGGAAGAGATTCAATGTTGGCAAGAATAGAGGCCCCAGTAGTGGTAAAACCGGATATGGATTCAAAATAGGCATTTGTGAGAGTGCCAATTGAGCCGGAAAATAAAAAAGGCAAAGAGCCAAAAAAACCGGCAGTTAACCAACCAAAGGTAACAATTGCCATACCCTCTCTTTGGCTTAGAGAGAGATAATTAATTTTCCCGATAAGAAAAAAAAGGGTGATGCCAGCGCCTGATGTGATAATAAAGGAATAGAGTAAAGGAAAGAAGCTTCCATCGGAATAGATGATGGAGATGGTGAGGGGCGCAAGCATAGAAAGACCGAGGAAAAAATTAAGGATTCCGATCAGTCGGAAGATCTGACGAAAACGCATTAAAAGTATTCCAGTTTAACGGTAAATAATTTTTGAATCTTTTGTATAGCCCCTTTAAGGGCGAATATTATTAAATGATCATGGGGTTTGATCATATTGTGCCCTCGAGGTATGATAACCTCTTTTCCTCTCACAATTGCGCCAATAATGGCCTCTTTGGGGAATTTTATCCTGGATAGAGGGATATTGACAATATCAGAAGTCTCTAATGCCTCGAGTTCTATAGCTTCCGCACCTTCTCCTTTGAGTGGCGCCACACATATCACCTTTCCTTTCCTGATAAACTGGAGGATTGCTCTAATTGCAGAAAGCCGCGGGCTTACAACTGTGTCAATTCCAATTGCAGAGATAAGGGGAATATAACTGAGGTTTCCTATCCTGGTTACCGTCTTTTTTGCACCGAGAGCCTTACCCAGCAAAGAAATGAGAACATTGTTTTCATCATCGCCAGTGATTACAACCATAATATCCACATCAGCTATATTCTCCTCCAAAAGGAACTCTCGGTCTGTGCCATCGCCATTTAAAACAACTACCCTTTTAAGCTTTTCCGCCAGCTCGAGACATCTCTGTCCATCTTTCTCGATTATCTTAGTGTTAATAGTCGTAGCATCAAGTGATGTTGCCAGGGCAAGGCCAGTTTCACCGCCACCAATAATGATTATCCGCCCCAATCCTTCTTCTCTAACATTCATTAGACGGAAGATATTTGCGATGTTTTCCTTGTGGATAACACAATATATCAAATCATTTGGTTGGATTGTATCACATCCGCCTGGTATGATAACCTTTTCTCCCCTTACAATAACACCAACAAGGAATACATGCTCAAAATCAGTAAACGAGGAAAGCTTTCGTCCGACTAATGGAGAGTTATCTTTTATGGTTATACCAATGAGCTTGATTTTACCCTCAGCAAAATCTATTACTTCAGATGCCTCTGGCACCTCTATAAGCCTGAGCATAGAGGAAACCATCTCAGACTGGGGATTAATAATCAGGTCAATATTTAAAAAATCCTGATTAAAGATCTCACTGTGTTTCATATAATCTGAATTTTTTACCCTTGCTATCTTGGTGATATAATCGGTTAAATATTGAGCATATAAGCAAGCAATTAAGTTTGATTCATCACTATCAGTGGCTGCCACGAGCATATCACTTTGCTTAATGCCTGCCTCAATTAATGCCGAAGGGTTGGTGCCTGAGCCTAAAATAGCCTGGACGTCTATAACATTTTGAACCTCCCGGATTTTAATAGGATCTTTTTCAATTATAACTACGTCTTGATTTTCTTCTGATAGTCTCTGGGCAATATGAAAACCTACTTCCCCAGCGCCTATGATAATAATTTTCATCTCTTATTTCCTTAAATGTTTCTTTAAATTTAACTACTCAGCCACCATGCCTCCAAGACACTAAGATTAAAGAATTATTTTTCAATATCTTTCTTCCAATGCCTTCTTCCCCGCCCGCCTCTCCTGAGCGAGAGCGATGGTGGCCAGGTCTATCCTTTGTGTCTTGGCGCCTTAGTGGCTGCCTGGGCAGTTACCTTTAAATAAAAGCTAAGTTGAGTTTTAAAAAAGCCCAACTAAAAAGTCAATATATAATACGTTCTCTTTTTTTTAGAAAAATTGATGGTAAGTATTCACCGCTGGCAGTCGTTCGACAGGCTCACCAATAAGCAACAGTGGCAATAAACCGCTTAAATAAATAGACATATCTATTAATAGGTCAAACAATGAGTTTCTCCAGAGGAATATCTCTCTTTTCGGATACCGTATAATCCCGATAAATCGGAGTGAACGGTTGCAAATGGTGTATATCACGCTGAAATATTAGGGAGTAACGTGATATGCGCTTTTTCTAATAGAAAGACAAATAGAACAACTGAGACAGGGGGGTATAGTTAGAACAATTTTTGTTGGGCAGCATTTTCTGTTGTCTTTGAAGGAAAGCCAAAATGGCTATAGGCAAGCCTGGTAGCTACTCTCCCTTTTGGCGTACGATTTATG
>QMLT01000035.1 GCA_003646875.1 Deltaproteobacteria bacterium | reverse complement strand
GGCCTTTAGCACAGTTTATCTATCGTCAAACATTTAAGGTTATGCAAGAATTTCGTAAAAACTATATATCTCAAAAGGTGGATACGGAACTCACCCAGGCCATTTCCGAAACCGAAGCCCGGACTATTGATGCCATGCGCATGGTTACGGTTGGTAAGGTGCCTGCATCTGTTGTTGTAAAGAGATTACGTAAAGGTACTCACTCCCTAAAAAACTATCCCATCCTCCCTGAATTCATGGAAAAATTGGATGAATTTAACCTGAAGGCCCTGTTTGAACTTTATCCTATTCCTCCTATTTCTCAGCAGGTTTTTAATCTCCTTGCAAACATTGCAGATAACATGGAATTAGATCACGATGAATTTTTCCATTTTATAACGTATATGGAAAGGTTGCTTATCTTTTTACAGAGATTTACTGAAATGGATATCACAGTAGAGAAAGGCTCTTTCTATGGGCTTATTAAAAACCCCTATCAGCTGAATTCTCTAAACCTGATTAAAGAAGGCGCTTACTTTGCTTCAACCGGATTATGGTATCAAAACACAATTCCCCCCAGCATCATCCGATGCATTAGCCCAAATGCTATCCCTAACTGCATTGGAGTAAAGGATCGCCACATATTTTCTCGAATATCTTTGTTGACCGGAGGTTTTAGGGGAAGCCCCTTCGATTTGGACAGCACCAATAGGTACGATTGGGATGAAGAGGATGAAACCTGCCTATTCCGCCCTGGATGTCTTCAAATCACCATTCCCCAATCCATTCTGGAGCGGTGGGAAAAAACTCAAAATATTCAAAAAAGCTTTCTTAAAGAGTTGATCCAAGAAAAGCAATGGAATTAAGTTGAACCCAGTTAGCTTTGCTCGTAATTGGCCTCCGGCCCTTAGGGCCTACGCCCCGGAGGCAATTTTGGACTACTGGAATTATGGAATGATGCCTGCCCGCCGGCCGGCAGGCGGGGGTTTTAGGAGGATCAATTTAAAAAGGTGAATTTGAAAAACCCTTATTGACAATGAGTTCAATAAATGTGAAATTTCTTCTTAAAATAAATATTCCAAGCGAAAGGCAAAAACTCATGCCACAAGAAATGCCTTTGGCTTCAATAACCTTTAAATTTGGAATACGATCGATTCAATGTCTATCACTAAATACATTATAGTAACAGGTGGAGTCCTCTCAGGGTTAGGGAAAGGGATTGCTGCTGCCTCCATAGGCCATCTTCTTTCTTCAAGGCTGAAAATTGTCCCTATAAAATGTGACGGCTACCTCAATGTCGATCCGGGAACAATGAATCCATTTGAGCATGGGGAGGTGTTTGTCCTGGATGACGGGGGAGAAGTGGATATGGATTTTGGTCACTATGAGCGATTCCTGGGCATTGCTTGCAAATCCAAGTGGAACCTTACCATGGGTAAAATATTTCACATGGTAAGGGAAAAAGAGCGGAGAGGGGATTATTTAGGGCATACCGTTCAATACATTCCCCATGTTACAGATATTATTAAAGGCCATGTCTATGAAATCGCCAGGGAAGAATCGGCTGATCTTATTATAGTGGAAATAGGGGGAACAGTAGGCGATATTGAAAATGAGCTCTTTCTCGAGGCAATGAGACAGATGAAGGAGGATGTTGGCAGGGAGAATATTGTTTACATACATCTGACATATGTCCCCATCCCCTATGGCGTGAGCGAGCAGAAATCAAAGCCAACCCAGCAGAGCGTCAATCTTTTAAAACAGAGAGGCATTTTCCCTGATGTTATAATAGGCAGATGCTCAGAATTTTTAAGCAAAGAGGTAAAATTAAAGATCTCTAATTTTTGTGATGTGAGCCCCGAGGCAGTAATCACTGGTCTTGATGTCGATGATATTTACGAAATACCTATCGTCTTTGAAAAAGAGGGAATAGCTGAAATCCTCCATAAAAAACTAAATATTTACTCTCCCCCAGACCTAAGAAAATGGAAGAAACTGATTGAAAATATAAGGAATCCAAAAGGCGAAATAACAGTAGCTATGTGCGGAAAGTACACCAGGCTTGAGGATTCCTATGCCTCCATTATTGAATCACTGAATCATTGCTCAGCCCACCTGGGATGCAAGATAAACCTTGAATGGATAGAAACAACAGACCTTACAGAGACTAAAGCTTTAGATGGCATAGATGGGGTGATTGTTCCTGGTGGCTTTGGCTCCAGGGGAATAGAGGGCAAGATTGAGATTATCAGAAGGGCCAGAGAAGAAAATATTCCGTTTCTTGGCCTCTGCCTCGGACTCCAATTGGCAGTTGTGGAATATGCAAGGAATGTCTGTCACCTAAAGGGAGCAAATAGCACCGAGTTTGATCCAGACACACCTTACCCTGTGATAGATATACTGCCGGAGCAAAAAAATATTAAAGAAAAGGGCGGCACCATGAGACTTGGGGCATATGAGGCTATTTTAAAGAAGGAGACAATAGTCAGCAAGCTTTACAAATCTAATGTTATTTCAGAAAGGCACCGGCATCGCTATGAGGTTAATCCAGTGTATCATAAGAACCTCACTGATAAGGGGCTTGTCTTTTCAGGAACTTCACAGGACGGAAGGCTGGTTGAGTTTATCGAGCTTCCAGAGCTTACATGTTTTGTAGCTACCCAGGCACACCCTGAATTAAAATCAAGGATGGAAAACCCATCCCCCCTCTTTTATGGCTTTGCCCAGGCCTGTTTGCATAGAAAAGTTAAAAAATAAAAACTAATCATTTTTTTCTAACATTCCTTTGGGCTTAATTAGATAACATGGATAAAATATCAGAAGAAACATATGATAAATATATCAAGGCCCTTACTGAAATAAGTAAAGCAATCACCTCAGATCAATACTTAGAAGATATTCTCAAATTGATCGTTATGGTTACAGCCAAGGTCACTGGTGTAGATATCTGTTCACTATGGCTGATAGAAGAAGGCGAAAAAGATAAAAAAGCGAGACTCAAGGCCACCCAGGCAATTGATCCAGATTATGTTAAGGATAGGGTGCTTACCATGAATGAGGGTGTTGTAGGCTATGTGGCTTCTACAAATAGACCGCTTATAATTGAAGATGTATTACAGGAGCCAAGGTTTAAGGAAAAAGAGATGGCAAAAAAATTGGGCCTTGTCTCCATGGCCAGTGTGCCTATGCATGTAAAAGAGGACAAGGTTATTGGTGTCCTAAACTGTTTCACAACCCGGCCACATATATTTTCGGAAACAGAGCTCAATCTCATCACCGCTGTGGCAAACCAGGCTGCGGTAGCTATTGAAAATACACAACTGATGGTCAGAACAAAGATTATAGAGGAGGAACTCGAAAAGAGGAAGATGATTGATAGGGCAAAGGAAATATTGATATCAAAGAAGGGATTGTCAGCAGAAAAAGCCTTCCGCTGGATACAGAAAAAGAGTATGGATACCAGAAAATCTATGAAAGAGATAGCAGAGGCCATTATAATTTCTCAGGATATATAAAGAATATATAAAATTCAACTTGACATATATTAAATCTTTTATTATCAGTGACATGCACTTAGGAAAGAAGTAATACAAAGGCGTATTACAAAAGACAACGAAGTCCACGTCATCTCGCCGATGAGATGAGTGGACTTTTTTTTATTTAAACAATTGTTAAAAGGGAGGAGTTACTATGGGGAATCTATCCAGACCAAATTCAAATGATGCAACAGGCACAGCAAATCGTTCAAGGAGTGTTGTCCCTATGAGCGGTCTTTGCTCCCGGTGTATTGATGGCTGTACAGGTAATTGTGAAGTATTTAAGGCAACATTTAGAGGACGTGAATTACTATATCCTGGTCCTTTTGGAGAAGTAACGGCGGGCGCAGACAAGGACTATCCTGTAGACTACTCACACTTCAACATCCAGGGGTATGCCCTCGGGGCAAAGGGCCTCGGTGAAGGGATAGTGGGAGATCCAGATACAGCCACCTTTCCTATGGTAAACACAGAGACTGAATATGGGTGGGACAAAAAGGTTAAAATGAGGCTCCCAATTTTTACCGGCGCCCTGGGATCTACTGAGATTGCCCGGAAAAACTGGGAACATTTTGCAATTGGGGCTGCCTTAAGTGGTATTACCATAGTTTGCGGGGAAAATGTGTGTGGTATAGATCCCGAACTGGAGCTTGACAGCAACAATAAGATTGTCAAATCCCCAGAAATGGATCGCCGAATCGAGATCTATAAGAGATATCATCAAGGGTATGGTGAAATACTTGTCCAGATGAATGTTGAAGATACCCGTCTGGGTGTGGCCGAGTATGTTCACAATAAACACGGCCTTGATACAATAGAGTTGAAATGGGGCCAGGGGGCCAAATGCATTGGTGGTGAAATCAAGGTGGCGAGCATCGAAAGAGCTTTAGAGCTTCAAAGAAGAGGCTATATAGTTACCCCTGATCCATCAAATAAAACTATCCAGTCTGCCTTTCAAGATGGCGCCTTAAAGGAGTTTGAGCGTCACAGCAGAATGGGCTTTATAAGCGAAGATGGATTTCTCGCTGAGGTTCAACGCTTAAAAGACATTGGTTTTAAGAGAATAACACTGAAAACCGGGGCCTACAGTCTAAAAGAATTGGCCATGGCGATCAAGTGGGGCTCGAAAGCCAACATAGATCTCCTTACCATTGATGGCTCGGGCGGCGGAACAGGCATGAGCCCCTGGCGGATGATGGAAGAATGGGGTATGCCCGGTATCTACCTCCATTCTGCGGCCTATGACTTTTGTAAAAAACTGGCCGACAGTGGTGAAAGACCGCCAGACATTGCCTTTGCAGGGGGTTTCAGTTCCGAGGATGGGATATTCAAAGGACTTGCTTTAGGTTCTCCATTTGTAAAAGCCATTTGCATGGGCAGGGCGCTTATGATTCCGGGTATGGTAGGCAAAAATATAGCAAAATGGTTGAAAGAAGATAAGCTGCCCAAAACCGTAAGCAGGTTTGGCTCAACTGTTGAAGAGATATTTGTTAACCATGAGGCAGTTAAAGAGATAGTAGGCGCCGATGACATTAAAAATATCCCCTTGGGCGCTATCGGTTTGTATAGTTACTGCGACAAAATATGTGTCGGGCTACAACAATTAATGGCAGGTACAAGAAATTTTTCCCTTTCCTCTATCTCACGGAAGGATCTGATGTCTCTTACAGAAGAGTGCGCTAAGGTAACAGGCATTCCCTACCTTATGGAGGCTTACAGGGAAGAGGCAGAGGCTATTTTAGACAGCTAATTGGCAATGAAAAGGCAAAAGGGAATCTGGTTATACACCTGTTTCCCTTTTTCTGCTTTACCCAACTCATGCTGACGCAAGGGCGTTTTGTTGTTCTCCAAAACCATTGAGCGTCTGCCTCAAATATTCAATAGAAAGTCTTCCTATATAAGGAAACTACTTGATAAATTTTTATCTTCGTACTATTTTCCAAAACAAAATAATTTCCTGCGTATTGAATTCTTTAATTCCAATTAAGGGAGTATAAACAATGCCCAAACGCACCGATATCCATAAGATCATGATTATCGGTTCCGGTCCTATTATTATCGGCCAGGCCTGTGAATTTGATTACTCCGGCACCCAGGCCTGCAAGGCCCTTCGCTCGCTTGGCTATGAGATTGTCTTAGTCAATTCTAACCCTGCAACCATCATGACTGATCCAGAAATGGCCGATATTACCTATATTGAGCCACTCAATGTAGATACCATGGAGAAGATTATTGCTAAAGAACGGCCGGATGCCCTTTTACCAAATCTTGGGGGACAGTCAGGGCTTAATCTTTCATCAGAGCTGTATAAAAAGGGGATTCTTGAAAAATATAATGTGAAAATCATTGGTGTGGCAGTAGATGCAATAGAGCGGGGTGAGGATAGGATAGAATTCAAGGCCACCATGAACAAACTGGGTATAGAGATGCCTAAAAGTGCGCCGGCCTTTAGTGTTGAGGAGGCAGAAAAAATCGCTCAAGCGCTTGACTACCCGGTGGTCATAAGGCCTGCGTATACCATGGGAGGCACAGGCGGTGGATTGGTGTATAACGTTGAGGAACTGAGAATCGTGGCAAGTCGAGGACTTTCGGCCAGCCTTATCGGCCAGATTCTGGTGGAGGAGTCGGTGCTCGGCTGGGAGGAGCTGGAGCTCGAGGTGGTTAGAGATAAAAAGAACCAGATGATCACCGTCTGTTTTATAGAGAACGTCGATGCAATGGGAATTCACACTGGCGACTCTTACTGCACAGCGCCCATGCTTACCATAGACCCTGAATTGCAGATGAGAATGCAGGATTATTCATACAAGATTGTTGAGGCAATCCAGGTTATCGGTGGCACTAACATTCAGTTCGCCCATGATCCGAACTCAGACCGTGTTGTTGTCATTGAAATTAACCCACGGACATCCCGATCTTCAGCCCTTGCATCAAAGGCTACTGGCTTCCCTATTGCCAGAATATCCACCCTCCTCGCAGCTGGCATGACCCTGGATGAAATACCTTACTGGCGTGAAGGCAGCCTGGATAAATATACACCTTCTGGTGAATACATCGTGGTAAAATTTGCCAGGTGGGGATTTGAAAAATTTGAGGGTGTCGAAGACAAGCTTGGTACACAGATGAGGGCGGTTGGTGAAGTAATGAGCATAGGAAAAACATATAAAGAGGCGTTTCAGAAGTCAATCCGCTCTCTTGAAAATGGTCGCTATGGGCTTGGGTTTGCCAAGGATTTTCATAAAAAATCTCTTGAGGCGCTGATGGATCTGTTGACCGAACCCTCCAGCGAACGACAATTCATTATGTATGAGGCCTTAAGAAAGGGTGCCACTGTAAAAGAACTCTATAATAAAACCTATATCAAATCCTGGTTTATTGAGCAGATGAAGGAACTCGTTGAGCTCGAGGAAAAGATCCTCACATTTAAAGGCAAAACTCTTCCTGATGATCTATTCATCCAGGCCAAGAAAGATGGATTCGCAGACCGTTATCTATCGAACATTCTTGAAATTCCGGAAAAGGATATCAGAGAGCGGCGCACCTCCCTTGGTGTGGTCGAGGGGTGGGAACCTGTCCCTGTTAGCGGTGTAGAAAATGCAGCGTACTATTTTTCTACCTACAATGCGCCGGACCGGGTAGAGAGGAAAGCTGGCCCTAAGATCATGATCTTAGGCGGTGGGCCTAACCGGATCGGACAGGGGATTGAATTTGACTACACATGCGTCCATGCGGCAATTGCCTTGCGTGATCTGGGTTTCAAATCAATTATGGTTAACTGTAACCCTGAAACAGTCTCAACCGACTACGATACATCTGACCGACTTTATTTCGAGCCCCTCACAGTTGAAGATGTATTAAGCATATACACAAAGGAAAGGCCAGAGGGAGTAATTGTCCAGTTCGGTGGACAGACACCGCTCAATATCGCGCGGGAGCTGGCAGAGGCTGGCGTCAGGATAATCGGGACATCACCGGAGAGTATTGACCTGGCCGAGGACAGGAATCGTTTCCGAAAGATGATGGCTAAACTTGGGATACCAGAGCCAGAGTCCGGAATGGCCAGCACCCTGGATGAAGCATTAGTCATCGCAGAAAAGATTGGATACCCTCTAATGGTCAGACCATCCTATGTGCTTGGGGGAAGGGGAATGGAGGTGGTCTATGATGAGGAAATGCTCAGGCATTATGTGGCAGCCGCGGTGGGCGTTACGCCTGAAAGGCCTATTCTAATCGACAAGTTTTTAGAAAATGCTATTGAGGCAGAGGCTGATGCCCTGGCCGATGGCAACCTTGCCTTTGTTCCTTCCATTATGGAACATATAGAGCTCGCCGGTATCCATTCAGGTGATTCTGCCTGCATAATTCCACCAGTCAGCATCTCATCTCAGCACATTAATACCATCAATGAATATACCAAAAAGATAGCAGTAGAGCTCAATGTTGTTGGCCTATTAAATATCCAATATGCCATTGCCAACGATATCGTTTATATCCTTGAGGCTAACCCGCGGGCATCCAGAACCGTGCCTCTTGTCTCCAAGGTCTGTAATATCTCTATGGCCCGACTGGCTACCGAAATCATGCTTGGGAAGACGATTGCCGATCTTAACCTTAAACAAAGGCCTATTCCCCATTTTGGAGTAAAGGAAGCGGTCTTCCCCTTTAATATGTTCCCTGAGGTTGATCCCCTATTAGGCCCTGAAATGAGGTCCACCGGAGAGGTGCTTGGGCTTGCAAAAAGCCCCGGCCTGGCATTTTTCAAGACTGAAGAGGCTACCCAACAGCGGCTCCCTACAGAGGGAACTGTCTTAATTACAGTATTAGAAAAAGACAGATCGGCCATTCCTGAGATCGCCAAAGGATTCAAGAAGCTTGGCTTTAAGATCAAGGCCACTGAGGGAACCCATAAATTCCTGGCTGAACATGGGATTGAATCGGAACATATACTCAAATTACATGAGGGGAGACCAAACATTGTAGACGCCATAAAAAACCGTGAGATCCAGTTAGTTATAAATACACCAAGCGGTAAATTAAGCAAGTATGACGACTCATATATCCGCAAGTCTTCCATCAAGTACAAGGTTCCTTATATCACCACCCCCGCTGCAGCCATGGCTGCTGTTAAGGGTATTGAGGCCTTCAAGAGTGATCATGGGTTTGTCAAATCTCTACAAAGTTACCATCGGGACATTGATATGTCCTCAGGAAACCAAGAAGGAGGGGCAATTAATGAAATTAATAGGTGAGAATTGCGGTGTTTTTGGCATTGTTAAAGATACGGACTGCGTTGAAGACATCTATAGAGGTCTTGACTTTCTTCAACACAGGGGCCAGCAATTCTGTGGCATGGCCACTTATAATGGGAAAAGAATCTACCAAATAACCCACTATGGCCAGGTAGGAAACACCTTCACTCCCCATGAATTAGAGTCCTTTAAAGGCAACACGGGTATTGGGCACGTAAGTCTTAACGAAAGACAGCCCATGGTGTGGCAGGGGGCTGTTGGTGAGATAGCGGTTGCCTTTAGTGGTAATATTATTAATAGTGAGGCGCTTTTAGAAGAGATGAAGGATAAGGGAGAAGCCTTTTATCATGGTTTAGATATTGAGATCATCTCCAAGCTCATCATGCAAGAGAAGAATGTTGTTACAGGGATCTCTATGCTGGCTCAAAAGATAAAAGGCGCTTACTCGCTTGTTGTTTTAACCCAAGATGGAATATATGCAGCCAGAGATATCTATGGATTTAGACCTCTCATGCTGGGAGAAGGATCTAATGCCTTTATGGTAAGCTCCGAGTCAAGAGCTGTTCAAAGCTCAGGTTTCAAGTGCACAAGAGACGTAAGGCCAGGAGAGATTGTTTTTATCACTAAAAAGGGCTTCGAGACCAGGCAAAAATTAAAAAGCCCAAGGAGGGCCCACTGTGCCTTTGAATGGGCATACACAGCAAGTATGGACAGTAAGATTGACGGGCTCTATGTCCAGGAGGCCAGAAATAATCTTGGAAAGAGCCTTGCAGAAAGAGACATTGAAGAAGGCGGCATTCAGGCTGATCTTGTTGCGCCGGTGCCTATGTCAGGCATAGGACATGCCCTTGGATATCACATGGCATCTGGATTGCCCTACCAGGAGGTTTTTCTCTATAACCGATATGCTGATCGAAGTTATACACAATTAACCCAGGAGGATCGGGACAGGATGGCAAAAAAAAAGCTCTCTGTCCTTGAATATGCCATTAGGGATAAACGAATTGTCCTCTGTGATGACTCTATAGTAAGGGGAACACAAATCAGGGAGAAAGTGAGGGAGCTGAAGAATGCCGGGGCCAAAGAGGTTCATGTGCGTATCGCCTGTCCGCCATTGATGTACCCCTGCGATTTTGGTATCTCAACCCGAACCTATGAAGAGCTATTAGCCAGGCAATACCTTTCAGAAGGAAATATCACCACAATGGATGAACTTAAGGCCCTGGAAGCGTGGGTTTTTGAAAAGATCGGCGCCGATTCTGTAAAGTACAACGGTTTAGAGGCCTTTGTTGCGGCATTGAAGATCCCTAAAGAGGATTTATGTCTCAAGTGCTGGGATGGAAATTGGCCAATGGGGTCAGGTCTTGACATTTGACAAAATGGAACATTTGCTGGCAGGCTATTAACTCATGGTAATTGTGTCAAATGTCAAGACCTGACCCCTAATAATAAAAAATGAAAATAGCCTTAGCACAAATTAATCCGATCATTGGAGACTTTACCCACAATACCGGAAAGATTATAGCTGCAGCAGAAAAGGCTATAGGTCTTTCCTGTGATCTCATCGTCTTTTCTGAACTCATTATCTCTGGCTATCCGCCGCGGGATCTTCTGGAAAAGAAAGATTTTATTGATGCTAACCTGATGCATCTACAGAAGCTGGTTAAATCTATTAAGGGAATTGGTGTAATATGCGGGGTTGTGAGTAAAAATCCGAACAAAAAAGGCAACCCTCTCTACAACTCGGCTGTGCTTTTTGATAATGGGAAAATTCTCCACCAGGCACACAAGAGGCTTCTGCCTACTTATGACGTGTTTGATGAGAGAAGGTACTTTGAACCCGGAAAAGAATGCTTGCCATTTTTGTATAAGGGCTGCCAAATAGGCCTTACCATATGTGAAGACATCTGGAATGACAAAGAT
>QMLT01000034.1 GCA_003646875.1 Deltaproteobacteria bacterium | reverse complement strand
TTTATAGGCAGCCCAATAGGATGGGTCTGGAGAAGCATTGTTCAGATTATCGGGCTTAAAGAGGCCCATGAGACAACTTATTTCAGGATAATTGTTGCCTTTTCCATACCAATAGTGTTGCTACTGCTTATAGTGATTGGTGCAGTTTTCTTTATTATAAGGGCTATAAGCCTTTGAAAAGGTGAATTGATACTTTTATCGTAACCACTCAGGTATCTTGCCACAAGGGCACCAAGACACAAACAATTGAAAATTGTCATTTGTGCCCCTGGCCCAGACCTGGTTTATAAGCTTAGTAATTTTACTATGTATTACATACATGGTTTACATGTTTCATAAGATCGATCAATCTTGTTGCACCAGGGCGGGCTTGGTGGCTGAATAGTCACCTTTTATCTTTATATTTTCATTTTCGCTCTAGTTTGAACTTTCATTAGCGAGATTGCTGAATTTTCCTATGATCCGACTCTGCCAATATTAAAGGCGTATTGGAGGACTAAGTAAATAAGATATATGCCTAAAAGCCAGGCTCCTTGCGCTTTCTTGAAATAACCACCTCTGTTTATGAATATGAAGTATCGAAAGGAGTATAGGATAATGAGCATGGCAGGGAAGTGATAAGAATAGAAGTTTGGTGGAATCGCAAGGGGTCTGGCTGCAGCAGCAGCCCCAATAACGAACAGGCAGTTTAAAACATCTGCACCAACGATATTTCCCACAGTAATCTCGGGGTGTCCCTTCCGTACGGCAGCAATAGCCGTCATGAGTTCCGGTAAGGATGTGCCAAAGGCCACCATAGTTGCAGCAATAACGTCTTCAGGCACTCCAATTCTGTGGGCTATTTCTGCAGCGCTTGGCACAAGTATCCGGGCGCCGACCACGATTAAAAACAAGCCCCCAATTATCATCAACCAGCATTTTTCCAAGCTCACCAATTCGGAATTATCCACCTGTTCACCTTCTATAGCCATGCTACCTCCTTGCTTAGCCCAAACGTAGGTTATGTACATGTAGCCAGCCAGGAAAATAAGGAAGAGGAAACCAACCCATCGATGCAGGATAGGCTGCCCGGGCATAGTGGCCAGGAGGATAAGCGAAATTATAACAAGCAGGGTAGCTGCTCCCACCTGCACCCAGCCTGTTCGATTGAGAATGAATCGGTTCACAGGCACGGTAGTCAAAAGGCACGTCAGCCCAAAGATTAGCCCGGTGTCTGCAATAATGGAACCAATGCCGTTGCCAAGGGCCAGGCCTGGATTGCCCAACCATGCGGCCATTACTGAGACAAAGGCCTCTGGCATAGTTGTTCCGAGTGATACAATCGTCGCCCCGATGACTATTCTTGGCAGGCCAGTCCTGCGTGCCAGGTGAACAACGCCATCAATCATCCAATCAGCTCCTTTTGAAAGAATTACGATGCACAAAGCTATGAAGATCAACAAAGCTATAGTGGGAAATCCAGCCACAAGATTATTTAAAAGGGTTTCGTCTCCCATCCAGCGTAAAATTTCTTGTAACACAATCTATCCTCTGTAAACCGAAGGCTTGTAAAAAATGGTTCAATGCTGCCTCTGTTTATTACGCTCTCAAGCTATAGAACTTTCAGTGTGTATGCAAGAATAACCTTATCAAGGTTTTTCCTCAAGTCCAATTCTCATAGTAAAATCTATAAGGCCATAATAATATTTGAATTTCCTTTTTGCGTCCAAATTTAAGGGTATAAGTATCTTTTTTCAAGGAACTATGATACCCTATTTTATCTTTGTGAAAAGAGGTCTATAGAGAATTAATGTCTAATAAAATACAATACGATAAAGTCTTGAACAAGGCTCAATTGTCTGCAGTTACTGCCCCTGAAGGCCCAATCCTTGTGATTGCAGGGGCTGGGAGCGGAAAGACAAGAACCCTGATCTACAGGGTTGCATGGCTCATAGAAAGAGGTGTTCCGCCGAAGGAGATTCTTCTTCTGACCTTTACAAGAAAGGCGGCCAGGGAGATGCTTGAGAGGGCAGCAAAGCTATCAGATAGACGATGCAAAAATGTTTCTGGTGGCACTTTCCATTCCCTTGCCCAGTATGTGTTGAGACAGGAGGCGCACCGACTCGGGTTTAGTCCCTCTTTCACAATTATGGATAGATCAGACATGGAGGAGGCAACTCATGCCCTTGTCCCTGAAGTAGATGGAGAAAAACGATCTATTCGATTGCCGAAAAGGTCTACTATTGCAACTATTATTAGTAAAGCGGCCAATATTGAGAAGCCCTTAGATGAGATTATGGAGACAGAGTATCCTCAATTTCTACCAGTTGTTTCACAGATAGAACATCTGCTTACACTTTATAGAGAGTATAAAAGAAAAAACAACCTCATAGATTACGATGATCTTCTCCTCTTTCTTAGACTCCTTTTGAAAGAAGATGCAGAAATTAGGCTTCAGTTGAGCAACAGATATAAATATATCATGGTTGATGAATATCAGGATACAAACAGAATTCAGTCCGATATTATCCGCTATCTTAGTTCGTTACATAAGAATGTTATGGCCGTGGGTGATGATTCTCAGTGCATTTATTCCTTTAGGGGGGCTAATTTTAAAAATATGTTTGACTTTCCGTCTCATTTTCCGGAGGCAAGGATCATAAAATTAGAAGAAAATTACAGATCCACTCAGCCCATACTTACTATGACCAATGCACTCATGGATCAAGCAAGGGAGAAGTATACCAAATGCCTCTTTACCAGAAGGGAAGGCAATGAAATTCCCCTGGTTATTGACACTGGGAACGAACGCGATCAGGCGTTTTATGTATGCAGGGCTATAGAAGCTTTATTGGACGAGGGAAAACAGCTGAGAGATATAGCTGTTTTATTTAGAGCTGGCTTTCATTCATTTGAATTGGAACTTGAACTTACGCGCCGCAATATTCCCTTTGCCAAATATGGAGGGTTTAAATTTATGGAGTCTGCGCACATCAAAGATCTTTTGGCACACCTCCGGGTGGTAATTAATAAAGAGGATATTCTTAGCTGGGGCCGTCTCTTACGATTGCTAAAAAATATTGGCCCGGGAAGAAGCCAGGCAATAATAGATTGGATGAAAAAAGAGGATGTAGCGGCAGACAGGATAGATGAATGGCCAGGGATTAGTAAAGAAAGAGAGGGGTTTGCTAAGTTAGCCAAACTTATGAATGCCCTTTCTACACCAAAGATAGCGCCTAAACGAGGTGTTGAGCTCGCACTTGCATATTATAGCCCTTTTCTAAAAGAAAGATTCGATGACTACCCAAGAAGACAACAGGAGTTAGAACAGTTACTCTCAATGGCATCGAGATATAAAAACTTGAGAGCATTTTTAGATGACCTTTCTCTTGAACCACCAACAAGCCCGGTAGATCTCAGACCTTTAGATAAGACGGATTGCTTAACGCTTTCTACCATACATTCAGCGAAAGGATTAGAGTGGAAGGTAGTTTTTATCATCTGGCTCGTGGATGGACGCTTTCCACCTGGCAAATCCTTTACAAATAGAGAGAGCCTTGAGGAAGAACTCAGGTTGCTGTATGTTGCAGCTACACGAGCAAAAGACAAACTGATCATGACCTACCCAGGACAGGAGTTTGTGCGTACCGCTGGAAGATCATCGAGCAGTAATTACCGCCAGGGCATTTCATCATTTGTTAGCGCCTTGCCTCATAATGTTATTGAGCGCCATTCATTATTATCATCCTCCTCGCCTGCCGGTGCCCCATTCGCCAGTAACACGTATACAGCATTTATGGATGAGCGAGTTGGTGTCTCTATTAATAATGCAATTTTAGGATCAAAGCCTTTTTATAAGCCCTTGGAGGTGGCTGCGGACTCCTCTGCACTAAAACAAGGCGACAGGGTCAATCACCCGGCATTTGGCACAGGGGTAATAGCCAGATTTATGGGCAATGACAAGGTAGAGGTGATCTTTAAGGATAAGGGGATCAAGTTACTTCACCTTGGGTATACGAGTTTAGAGAAGATTTAAGATGGATATCTCTGATTTACATCCCTGGGATGTGACATATAAAGAGGCAGTCAAAATCCAAAAGGAGTTAAAAGATAAGGTTGTTTTAAAAAACATAGATAAAAGAATAAGATATGTTGCCGGGTTAGATGTCTCATACGCAAAAGGGTCTAATATAATGTGGGCAGGGGTTGTTGTTCTTGATTTTCCCGCATTAAACAAGACAGAAGAGAGATGGTCTCAAAAGAAGGTTTGCTTTCCTTACATACCTGGCCTTTTAAGCTTCAGGGAAATTCCTGCATTACTTGAGGCGCTTAGAAAGATAGAGATAAAACCAGATCTGATTCTTTGCGATGGGCAGGGTATCGCACACCCAAGGGGCCTAGGACTTGCATCCCATCTGGGAATCATTTTAAATAAGCCCACTATTGGCTGCGCAAAATCACGCCTTGTGGGTACATATAATCAGGTTGGGGAACGTAAAGGTGACTATGCCTATCTCATATATACCAATAGGGTTATTGGAGCTGTAGTTAGGACAAGATCAAAGGTCAAGCCTATCTTTGTTTCTCCAGGATATGGGATCATGCTAAATGATTGTATAAGATTTGTTCTTGAAACCTGTTCAACTTATAGAATACCTGAACCTACGAGGCAAGCCCACCTCCTTGTAAATTCAGTTAGATGTGGGGTCAGGTCTTGACATTTGACACAATTTATATAGCTAAGAGTCTGCCCCTAAACGGTTCATTGTGTCAAATGTCAAGACCTGACCCCAGGAGTTTTTTATCTGGTTTTATAGCTATAATCGGGCCACCTAATGTTGGCAAATCTACCCTTTTAAACCGATTGCTTGGGCAAAAGATAGCCATCACATCACCCAAGCCACAAACTACCAGAAATAGGATCTTAGGGATTTATAATGAAGATGACTGCCAGATGGTATTCATCGACACTCCTGGCATCCATCAAACGAGATCTCTGCTCCATAAAAGTATGGTTGGTTCGGCAAAAAGTTCTTTGGGGGAGGTTGATATCATACTTCTGGTGGTCGGATTTGAGCAGCCTGCGAATAATAGTGAGTTAACTATTATATTAAGGCTTTTGAGACAAACAGATAAAACTGCCCTCCTGGCCATAAACAAGATCGATTTGCTTAAAAAAGAAAATTTACTGCCTGTAATTGAAATATATAGCAAAATGGCTCGTTTTGATTCTATAATACCTGTGTCTGCCCTTTATGGTGATGGGTTGGAGACCTTAATAGGGGAGTTAAAAAATAAACTATCCCCAGGTCCTCAATTCTTTCCCCCTGATATGGTTACTGATAAGTCTGAGGAGTTTCTAATAGCCGAGATTATAAGAGAAAAAATATATTATCACACAAGAGAGGAGTTGCCATATTCCTGTGCTGTGAGGATTGAACAAATAAATGAAGACCTGGAAAAGAATCTGCTTGTTGTCATGGCAACTATATTTGTGGAAAAGGCCTCACAGAAAGGTATAGTTATTGGGAAAAACGGAAAAATGATTAAAAAAATAGGTAGAAATGCAAGGATAGAGATGGAAAAAATATTTTCATCTCATGTCTATCTGGAACTTTTTGTTAAGATTGAAAAAAATTGGAGCAGTGATGCCAGGTCTTTAAGAAGACTTGGATATTAAATAAAAAACCAACCACTTGTAAGCAGTTGGTTTTTTAGGAGAAAAGAGGTTATTTACTGATTTATTATGCTGCAAGATTCTTGCCAAAATAATGATATTTGGGAACAGTTTATGTAACTAATTGTTTCAATTAAACAATTCCTATAATACAAAACCACCGTTCTCTTTTTCTATTTGTCTTAAAAGTACAGTTTTTTGTACCCAAAAGTGATAATATATTTATCATTTGAAATAACTACCTTAAATTATTCCATAATTTTAGGTACAATTTTTTAAACTTCTAAACAACGATATTGTACTTTTTCATTTTATGCTGAATAAGACTTTTCGTGATGCCAAGCATATCTGCAGCATGAGATTGAACATTATTGCACTGTTTCAAGGCTCTTCTTATTAAATGCTCTTCTACCTGCTCCAGTGTTTTTTGCAGCGGCGCATTTAGGGGTATGAATCTATCAATATTGATTTCTTCCTTTTTTCCTGAAAATGAGTCTGGCAAATCCTCTATGTTGACTAAGCCATCAGAATTCATCACCACAGCCCTTTCAATTGTATTTTCCAGCTCCCTAATATTCCCAGGCCAGCTATAGTTATACAGGGCTTTCCAAACCTCAGGAGCTAATTCTATTTTTTTCTTTTTAGATGGCTGGAATTTTTCTATAAAATGTGCAACGAGAAAAGGAAGATCTTCGATCCTATCTTTTAAGGTTGGCACTTCGATTTGAACTACATTCAGACGATAGAAAAGATCCTCCCTAAATATTCCTTTATCTACATCCTCTTTTAATTTACGATTCGAGGCTGTCAAAATTCTAACATCCACATTAATAGTTTTAGTTCCACCCACCCTTTCAAATTCCATCTCCTGTAATACCCTGAGTAGCTTTACCTGTAAAGAAGGCGGCATCTCCCCCACCTCATCCAGAAATAAGGTACCCTCATCAGCCAATTCAAATCGCCCCTTTTTCATGGCAATAGCTCCAGTAAAGGCGCCCCTTTCATGGCCAAAAAGTTCACTTTCTAACAATGTTTCAGTCAATGCGCCACAATTTAAAGAGATAAATGGCCTGTTTTTCCTCGGGCTATTATAATGAATGGCCTTGGCAATAAGTTCCTTACCTGTGCCAGATGGGCCTGTGATCATAACAGATGCCCTTGACTGGGCAACTTTGCTGATCATATCATAGATCTTGAGCATAGGTTTGCTTTTGCCAATTATATTTCCATATTTATAGCGATCTGAAAGGGCCTCGCTGAGAAGCCTGTTTTCTTTAATAAGGCGATAGTTTTCTAAGGCTTTTTTGATAGTCAGCTTTAATTCTTCATTTCTAAAAGGCTTGGTAATATAATCATAGGCCCTCTTTTTCATGGCCTCAACTGCCATTTCTATAGTCCCATAGGCAGTCATTATAATAACGGGAAGCTCAGGATTGATTTTCTTTGACTCTTCCAAGAGTTCAATCCCATTCATCTTAGGCATTTTCATATCTGTAATTACTAAGTCCAGATCCGTCTCCCTGATTAAACGGAGTGCATTGATAGCATTATCTTCTGTAATTATCTCGTAACCCTCTGGAGAAAGTAAGGCTTCAAGGATAACAAGATAGTTCTTTTCATCGTCTATGATTAAGATTGTTTCCATAATTGTGTTTGTTGGGTTTTTGTGTTTATTGAGATAACTGTTTAAGCAGTCAGGTAGTTGAGCAGTAAACAGCTTAGCCACTTAACGATTCAACTACTTTCGGTTAGTTTTTTCGGGGTAAATTAACAAATACACTTGTTCCAGTTCCTTCTTCGCTCTCTATCCATACTTCTCCTTTATGCCCTTCTATAATCTTTTTCACAATAGCCAATCCAAGGCCGCTTCCCTTCTCCTTTGTTGTAAAAAAGGGATTAAATATCTTTTTACTATTTTCCCTGCTGATCCCCGCTCCTGTATCTTGAATTTCTATCCTATAATTTTCTTTCTCCTCTACAATTTTAATAGTAATATTGCCGCCATCATTGATTGATTGAATAGCGTTTATGAAAATGTTCAGGAATGCCCTGTAAAGCAGGCCTGGATCTGCCTCAATTTTATAGGGCCTATTATTCAGATCGCCATTATTTACGCTGACATTCTTTTTATCTAATTCGGATTGCAGAAAAGAGAGGTTTCTTTCGATAATTTCTTCAAGGTGACAATCCTGGAGATTTGGCTGCTGTGGTCTGGCAAAGTCAAGAAAGTCAGTTACAATATCATTGAGGCGCCCTGATTCTTCCAGAATAATAGAAGATAGTTTTTTTTGGTTCTCATTACCTGCTGATTTCTCTGTTAAAAATTCTGCGGTGCTCCTGATTATGCCTAAGGGGTTCTTTATCTCATGAGAAACGCCGGCGACCATTTCGCCAAGCGCAGCTAAACGCTCCGCTTGATTCAGTTGATCTTCCAATAGCTTTTGCTCCTGTGCCCTCTTTCTAAGGATATGTTCAGCCTTCCTTACTACAAGCAGGAGAGCCAGGAATATAAGAAACATTATCGAAAGAGACACACCAAAGATAAGATATCTGAATTTTAATATAGATTCATATTCTTTTGTGAGATCTTGGGTCAGCTCAAATACACCTAATATCCCTATATAGGAATAAGGGGGTTCTGCCTTAAAGGGTATAAAGGTCTTAAGCTTTTTTTCCTTTGCAAAATCCATGAACCAGGACCCGGAAATGGCAGGTTCACGGGACACCAAACGTGAGCTATGTTTTCCCTCAAGGGCAGCTTTATATTCCATACCTCCCCTGCCAGTTAATCCAATCAAATCCCTATTGGTGCTATAGGCAATAATGCCTTTCTCCATATCATATATATTGACTTGCTCTATGTTCAAGGAGTGAATAGTAGTCCTCACTATTTTATCCATCAGATCAGATTGTTCCTTTTCTCTCAGACTGATTGCCCCGTATCTGTATCGAACAGGGATAGTAAAATAGTGAAATACTTGATGGTTTAAATTATTTGCTATAAGCAGGGCATGATTCTCATAGGTATTCATCAAGACCTTTGTGGCTCGTTGGGAAATAACCATTGATAGGGTGAAGCTTGAGATAATGAGGATTACAAAACTTGTATAGGCAAAAAACTTAACTAATCTGAATCGGTTGGTTTCAGGTCGGATATTTTCTGAATTATGTTTCATGCTGCCTAAACACTCAGTCTTACCCCTTCCAAATAATTACTTATTGCCCTATCATATTGCCAGGTGAGATTAAAAACTTTTTTTGCCAGTTCAAATCGTGTCTTTAGGGTCGTTGTCCCGGATTCTATAATTTCTTTTAACACCTTAGGATAATCTGATGGATCAACTATAACAGTCACATACCTAAAATTCTTTGCTGCTGATCTCAGCATGCTCGGACCGCCTATATCAATGTTCTCAACAGCCTCTTCTAATGTGCATCCCTCTTTTGCGACTGTTCGCTCAAATTGATACAGATTAACAAGCACCAGATCTATGTTCTTTATACCATGCATGTTCATCATCTGAATATCTTGTTGGTTATCCCTCCTTCCCAACAATCCACCATGCACCTTTGGATGAAGTGTTTTAACACGGCCATCCATCATTTCAGGAAAGCCGGTATACTCAGATATATCCAAAACCTTTATTCCTCCATCCCTCATTGCCTTTGCTGTGCCCCCAGTTGAAAGAATTTCTATCCCTAATCTCTCTAAAGATTTCGCAAACTCAACTATGCCACCTTTATCCGTGACGCTTATAAGGGCTGTGGATATTTTATTCATGTTACATCCTCCTGTTAAAAAAAGTTAACAATTTCACAGACTACTGCGAATGAATGTTTGACTGAAAAGCGTAAAAGGAGCAGCGGATTTTGTCAAGCTAAATATAGCCTTGAATTACATACATAACAGTGCCATAGTAGCCTTTGATATAAAGCAATAGGCAGTATGCAGCAAAGAGATTTCTATTGCTTACTGCTTGGTCCATACTGCATACTAATTTTTGAGGCATATATGACAAAGGTATATTTAGTGAGGCACGGACAGACAGACTGGAACAAAAAGCTAACATTTAGGGGAAGAAAGGACATTCCATTAAATGAAGCCGGACACAGGGAGGCAAAAGCTATATTGGATGCCTTAAAAAATAAAGACATTGGCGCTATTTATACAAGTCCGCTCAGACGTTCTATTGAGACTGCAGAACCGATTGCAAAATTTTTTCATCTTGAGATAGCGCCTGTTCAAGGATTGATTGATATCAACTACGGTGACTGGGAGGGTTTAACATTTAATGAAGTAAAAAAACGATATAGCGATGAATATAACAAATGGGAAAAAAGGCCTGACTTGATAAGATTCCCCAATGGAGAAACTCTTGATGAAGCTAAGGAACGGTCTTTTCGCGCATTTAAAAATATTGTAAAGGAGAATCCTGGCAAATCAATCCTTATTGTTCCTCACAGGGTTATAAACAAGGTCCTTCTATGTGCGCTTTTAGGCCTCAGCAACTCACATTTCTGGGAGATTAAACAAGATACAGGGTGCATTAATTTAGTTGAATATTTAAATAACAGGTTTATCCTATCACTTATGAATGACACCTGCCATTTGAAAGAAATAGGAGATAGAACAGTCCAACCTGATTTTTAATATACAAATTTCTCTTGATACAATAGACTTTGCAAAGACTAAATAGAAGCAAACCAGCTTTTTTTGCACGTCAAATCATAGAATACCTACTATAACCACAGGATCAAAAAGGCAGAGTCAGAAGTAAAGATTGAAATGCTGCATAATTAAATATTAGTAGGCGATAAAAATAGTACCATCAGCATATTTGAAACACAATAATTCATTAATTAAATTAACTAATTAAAATTATTGACAAATAGTATTATTTATGCTTATAAAAATCTTTATATTTATAATTGATGGTCTCGTAAAAAGTCTTCGCTGCTTGTCAGTTCGAGTGAAACGAGAGATCTTTAAAACGTAACATACTGAAAAGACAAGATTTCTCCCTGTGGTCGAAATGACATATTCGTCGATTTTGACTTTT
>QMLT01000033.1 GCA_003646875.1 Deltaproteobacteria bacterium | reverse complement strand
GGATTTCATTCCCTGGTATCTTCTGGGACCTCTTCGAAACAGGTGCGTACTGAAGAAGACTCAGTTTTTGTGGGCTATGGTTCAATGTTAATGGAAGGAACCGTGGCTACTTTGGTTGTTATGGCCGTGGCAGCAGGAATCGGAATGGGATACACCACCAAGGCAGGCGAGACCCTGACAGGTGTCGCTGCATGGACAACCCATTATTCTTCATGGGCAGCAGCCGCAGGCCTGGGCTCAAAGGTCGCGGCCTTTGTGGATGGCTCTGCTAATCTGCTATCTACCCTTGCTATACCAAAAGGGATAGGAGTTGTCATTATGGGTGTTTTTGTGGCATCATTCGCAGGCACTACTCTGGATACCGCCACCAGGATTCAACGCTATGTGATCGCCGAACTCTCTAGCGATATCAAGCTTGACTTTTTAGCCAATCGCTATATTGCTACCCTGATAGCCGTCGGTAGCGCCCTGATACTGGCATTCGTCACCGGTGCGAGTGGAAAAGGCGCACTAACATTGTGGCCTATGTTTGGCGCTGTAAACCAGACATTAGCTGCACTGGCGCTGATTATTATTACGCTGTATCTACAAACCAAGGGCGGACTGAAATGGATGTTTGCAGGATTTCCTGCCCTTTTTATGGCGTTTATGACTATTTGGGCAATTATTGTAAATCAGGTTCACTTTCTTGGCGCACAAAATATGTTGTTAACGGTGATAAATATCTGTATGTTCATCGTAGTTGTGTGGATTGTGGTTGAGGGTCTCATTAAATTCTTTAGCTCCATTGGTAAGGCTGCTCCTGAACCAGCGCCTGCAACTTAACAATAAAGCGGAAGTATCGCAGAAAGGCGGTGCTTCCGCTTTATTTAAGAAAAGGGCAAATTGCAAACACATATAGTGGTTTTTTTCTTTACCCTCTTCCGAGTGTTTTTTTCAAGTAAGCTCATATAGATGTTAGTGGCACATATAACTGATGAATTAAGAAGAACCTACTTCATGCTTTTAGTCCCCGCAGTTGTAGGTTTTATTTTTTTATTTGGGGTTACAAAGTTTCATCTTATTAGCTTCGGACCGTTTAAATATCAGGAATTCCTTGGGCCATCAGTGTTTATAGCATCAGTTATTTTTGCCATTGCCTTACCTATTTTTTTCCGGACCCTCTTTGCCCACAAAGTGCGTGATCAAAAAAGTGTCTCCGAAGCCGATTTAGTTAAATTTGAACGTAACTTCCTTTATATTGCCCTGGTGACGCCCTATGTAACTTTGGTAGCCTATCTACTGGCCCTCCCCCGTTTTTACTGTGCAGGAACGGTGTTGATGGCTCTTTATGCGGTATATTACTACTATCCTTCTGAAAGACGGATTCGATTTGAAAAGCGGATTTTCAGGGTACGATAATTATCGTGTAGAATCTTGACAAAAAGAGAACATACAATTACTTTATTGCTGGTTATTTAGATGAAGCCAATAGTAAAAACCGTAAAAAACAAGATCCTTGAAGCATGGAAGATTGCTGATGGAGTGGCACGCGGCAAGGCAGTGGAAGGCATTGAATATGTGGCTGAAGAAATGGACCACATCTTTGGAATTCTGGTCCTGGGTTCTTTTGTAGGACTGCCATCGCCGCCAATGCAGATTTCGCTGGATTTGATGCCTCTTATGGAGGAGGAGCTGATGCTGATGATGGAAAAGGTAGATACCGCCCACGAACCAATATCAGACCTTTTTTCAGAGTTCGATATAGATTAATCATGGATACAGCCACTAATATCTTTTTTATGGGTAAGGGAGGGGTTGGAAAATCCACCTCAGCGGCGCTTAATTCACTCTTTTTGGCCCAAAAAGGTTTTAAAGTGCTGATTGTTTCACTCGACCCTGCCCACAATCAATCCGATATCTTTGAAAAGAGCCTTTCCGATAAGCCAGGAAAAATTGCTGACAATTTAATGGGGATAGAAATCGATCAAGACTATTGGATTAAGCAGTATCTCAAGGATGTTCAGAGGCAAATCAATAAAACCTATTCTTATTTAACTGCCTTTAATTTAGATAAATATTTTAGGGTAATGAAGCACTCTCCAGGGCTTGAAGAATACGCCTTAATATTAGTGTTTAAAGACATCAGGCAAAAGTTTGGCAACCTTGATTTTCTGATGTTTGATATGCCGCCCACTGCATTGGGATTAAAATTCTTCACCCTGCCTACACTCTCTTTGATCTGGATAGAACAGCTCCTTGCGTTACGAAAGGAAATTATCAAGAAAAGAGATATAATCACCAAAGTTAAATTAATTAAAAAGGATATAGAAACGGATAAAATTCTAAATAAAATCAATGAGATGAAGAGAGATTACCAAAACCTGAAAGACATTTTTGAAGATGACAACCAGACACTCATCAACCTCGTGTTAAACCCCGATAAATTGTCATTAGCTGAATCGATCCGTATTGTTGATGCCCTGCATGATATTAATATTCCCTGTAGTCAAATTATCAACAATAAAACACAAACAAATTCACCATGCGATGATATTAACACTACCTTTTCAGATATTCCCATATGTCAGTGTCCCTATTC
This sequence comes from Deltaproteobacteria bacterium, assembly GCA_003646875.1. Lineage (GTDB taxonomy): Bacteria > Desulfobacterota > DSM-4660 > Desulfatiglandales > B25-G16 > B33-G16. The sequence continues at coordinate 8,401 of QMLT01000033.1, read as the reverse complement.
AGAAACACCATTAATTGGGCTTCCTAATTTAGAGCAATTTTTGAAGGCAAACGATAGCGTGCTGGAAGAACAGGTGAATCATCTCCTGCCATCTGCCGCAGAAAAATAATTCTGTATAATGCCATCTTCCCTCTTTTTATTTCCATTCAGCCACAGATTTACACAGATGAACACAGATAGCTTTAAATACAAAGAAATCACAGATATTATTCTTAGAAGTTTTTATGAACTCACATCCCCTTTCGGACACAACGAAGCATGAAAGAACTTCTCGTCATTCATGACTCATTTAATAAAGAGGCAAAATGCCTTTTTGTCCAGTTTCAAGCTTCTTTCATATAAAAGAAAAAATATCCGTGATGATCAGCGTAGCTCGGTGCCTGAGTAGTTATGATTTTGTTATATTGAAAAGTTTGCGATGTGTATTGTTTTTGGATCAGGTGGTTCTATGAGGAAACCAAGAAAGATAGGGCTGGCCTTGGGCGGTGGCGGTGCAAGAGGCTTAGCCCATATAGGTGTTATAAAAGTTCTGGAAAGAGAGAAGATAAGGCCTGATGTTATTGTAGGAACGAGCATAGGCTCTATTGTGGGGGGCGCCTTTGCAAGCGGGATGAAGATTAACGACCTGGAGAAGAGAGCTGAGTCTTTTTTAGAAAGCGATTTATATCAATCATCCGAGCTTAAGGCTATTGGTGATGCAGAGAGTGGAGCTGAACAGAGGTTGAGCAAGCGGATCCAGGCTTATTTTATGACTAAGTTTCGATTGACACAGGCGCTCTATAGGCCCAGCATTTTGCAAATAGACGAGATCCAGGAGTTTGTGAACTTCTTTATACCTGATATACAAATAGAAGAAACAATAATCCCTTTTAGAGCAGTAGCCACCGACCTAAGGAGCGGTGAATCCGTTGTCCTTAAAAAAGGCTCTTTGCGGCGCTCTATTTTAGCCAGCTCTGCTGTTCCTGGCGCTTTACCCCCGGTTGAGATTAACGGAAGACAATTGTCTGACGGCGGCATTATCTGCAATGTGCCTGTACAACATCTCTTTGAAGAAGGCGCCCAACCAATAATTGCAATAGCTGTGGATAGAGATATAGCTTTATGCTCGGAGCTTCAAACCGCTGTGGACATATATGTAAGGGCTGGCGAGATACAGGGATTTCACCTGGAGAAATACAGCCTCGAAAATGCCGATATTGTCATTAGGCCACAAATAAGCGGTATTCATTGGACCGATTTTTCCAGATCCAGAGAATTGATCTCCATTGGCGAGACAGCGGCTATAAACACTCTTCCCGAGATACAAAGGTTGGCGAAGCGAATCTATAAGTGGGGCGCACTGGAAGGTCTAAAGAGATCAGCAAAAAGGTTTTTTGGTGTCACGCCAAGAAGAGGGTAATTATGCTGAGGTAGATCAGGAGTCCAAGTATATCGTTTGATGTGGTAATGAATGGTCCCGCAGCTAATGCCGGGTCAATGGCGAGCTTTCTAAGGAGAAAAGGAACAAATGCTCCAAAGGATCCGGAAAAGAGTATTACTGTAATCAGGCTAATCCCTATCCCTGCACCTAATTTGGGATCAGATAACCAGAAAGCAACTACAATACCTAAAACGATACCGCATAGAATACCGTTTATCAGGGCTACCCATAGCTCAGTTAGAAGTCTTCTACCAGTATGAATTATGCTTATTTCGCCTGTAGCAAGGCCCCTGATGACAACGGTAGCTGCCTGGTTGCCTGTGCTCCCCCCCAATGCCATTACCACTGGTATAAAAAATGAAAGGGCAAGTATCTTTTCGAGAGAGCCATGAAAATGATTGATTACTGTTGCCGAGAGAAGCTCTCCCAAGAGACATAATAGGAGCCATGGAAGCCGTGCCCTGGATATTTTCAATGCTGATTCTTCAGCGATTTCCTGATCCAAAACACCTGCCATCAAAGAAATATCCTCACTGGCCTCCTCTTCCATGACATCTATAATATCATCGTGAGTAATTCTCCCTATCAATTTATGCTGATTGCTCACGACTGGTACGTGCGTAAGATTGTATTGTTTAACGATTCTGGCGATCTCTTCCTGGTCGGTGGCCACATCCACACTGATTACATCGGTGTTCATTATATCCTTAATCTTGGTGTCGATTGGCTCAAGGAGTAAGTCTTTCATGGAGACAACGCCCAACAATTTACCATAGTCATCCACAACCCACACATAATAGAGTTTTTCAACATCCTCGCTTTTCTCCCTTATTTTCTCAATGGCCTCTCGAATGGTGGAGTTGGCGTTGACGGACACAAACTCCAGGGCCATGATTCCGCCTGCAGTGTCCTTTCCATACCCGATGAGCCTCTTTAATTCGTCGGAAACCTCAGGCTTAACGAGCCCAATTATTTCTTGAGCCCTTTCTCTTGGAAGATAATTGACGATATCTGTGGCATCATCTGAATTAAGTTCATTTAAGATGTGGGAAATGGTCTGGTCATCAAGTTCATTAGCAAGGCTTTCCTGTATCGGGGGCGATGTCTCTATCAAGACCTCGCCTGCCCTTTCAGGCGTAAGCAGGTTAATCACTTTGAGCCTTTCATCGCTATCCAGGTGTTCTACTAAGTCGGCCAGGTCTGCTGGATGTAACTCGCTGAGCAACCCCTGCAGGTCCTGATATGTCTGTTCCTGGATCATATTCCTTATGTTATCAAGGAGGACTTTATAGTCGGTTTGGGTCATTTTAATTTAAGCGCATAAAGTTTTTCTCAGGTTCTTGTTTTGGCCTTTAGAGAGATTATGTCCGCAAGCTTCCTTCCAGAAAGGATCATTCCACCAAATATAGGGCCCATGCGAGGCCCACCAAAGGCATTGTTAGCTGCCATACCAGTTACAAGCATTTAAGATTACTCCTTGATTTAAACTATGATCAGGCAAAATAGGATACCCTTTTTTGATCACAAGTCAATAAAATATTGACGTTGACTTGATAGGCTATATTTGATATTCAGCAATTACTTGGTAATACCGGTCCCGATAAAAAGGGATTGTCAAATGCCATTTGTATTTATATTTGGTAACCGTTTACAGGTTCATGGGTTCAAGGGTTGGATTCTTGTATCCAAACTCTAATTTTGAAGGCTTATTTATGTGAGCAAGGCCCTGCTTCATCACTGGCAATCTGAAAATTGGCGGCGCATTGGCAATTATGTCGCAAAGTCCGCTACAAAAACACTAATACCTTAATTCTCAGAGACATTCATTATGGACTATAAAAAAACGCTCAATCTTCCACACACTGATTTTCCCATGAAGGCAAATCTTGTCAAAAAAGAGCCTGAAATACTAAAAAAATGGGAGCAAGAGGATATTTATTCATTAATAAGAAAAACATCAAAAGGAAGACCCAAGTATATTCTGCACGATGGCCCCCCTTATGCAAATGGCAATATTCATATGGGGACTGCATTTAATAAGATTTTAAAGGATATAATTATTAAGTCAAAGCAGATGGATGGATATGATGTTCCCTATGTGCCAGGATGGGACTGTCATGGTCTCCCTATAGAATGGCAGGTCGACCATGAACTTGGAGATAAAAAGCTTGAGATGACCCAGTCAGAGGTCAGAAAAAGATGTCGAGATTTTGCTGATCATTTCATAAAGATTCAAAGGGATGAATTTAAGAGGCTTGGAGTGTTAGGTGAGTGGGATAATCCTTACTTGACTATGAACTATATATATGAGGCCACTATTGTGAGGGAGTTTGGCAAGTTTGCACTTAATGGCAGCCTCTTTAAAAGCAAAAAGCCCGTGTATTGGTGTAATTCTTGTAGTACTGCCCTGGCAGAGGCAGAGGTTGAATACGAAGATGATATATCCTCCTCTATCTTTGTAAGATTTCCCTTTGTTTCTGATTTGACAGAAAAATATCCATCCCTTGTCGGAAAAGATATTTTCATAGCTATATGGACTACAACCCCTTGGACTATACCAGCTAATCTGGCAGTGGCCCTTCATCCTGATCTGGAATATGTTGCAGTTGATACAGAGAAATATGGTGTTTTGATATTGGCTGAAGGCCTTTTAGAGTCTTTCTTAAAGAAAGTGGGTATCGAAGAGCACACTCTTCTGGAACGGTTTAATGCTCGCGATTTAGAAGGCCTCAAGGCCAGGCATCCTATTTATGACAGAGAGTCAGTAATTATTCTCGCTGATTACGTTACCCTCGATGTGGGCACTGGCTGTGTTCACACTGCACCTGGCCATGGGCAGGAGGACTATGAAAGCGGCCTAAAATATCATCTCGACATATATTCCCCGGTTGACGAAAAAGGGAGATTTACAGAAGATGTTGAATTTTTTGCTGGGCAAGAGGTCTTTGAGGCCAATAGAAATGTTATCAATAAATTGAATGAGTTAGGGGTATTGCTTAAAGAAGAAGAGATTACCCATTCATATCCCCACTGCTGGAGATGTAAAAAGCCTGTTATATTTAGGGCCACAGAGCAATGGTTTATCTCAATGGACAAGAAGGATTTAAGAGAAAAATCCCTTAAGGCCATAAGGGCTGTGGAGTGGATCCCAAGCTGGGGGGAGGAGAGGATTTATGGCCTGGTTAAAAATCGGCCGGATTGGTGTATCTCCAGGCAGCGTTCGTGGGGTGTGCCGATAATTATTTTTTATTGCCTCAAATGTGGCAATCAGTTAATCACACAAGAAATAATTGATCATGTAGCGAGCCTCGTAGAAAAACATGGCACAGATATCTGGTTTGATTTGTCTGCTCATGAGCTTTTACCAGAAGGGACAATCTGCCCTATCTGTCACGGGGATACATTTAGGAAGGAGACGGATATTCTGGATGTCTGGTTTGACTCTGGTGTAAGCTTTACTGTCCTTGAACGTAGAGCGGACTATCTGAGATACCCTGCCGATTTATATTTGGAGGGAAGCGATCAGCATAGAGGCTGGTTCCACAGTTCCCTTTTATGTTCAGCAGGCACAAGGGGTAAAGCCCCCTTTAAATCTGTCTTAACACATGGATTTGTGGTTGACGGAATTGGAAGAAAGATGTCCAAATCTCGGGGTAATGTTATCTCTCCCGAAGAGGTCATTAATAAATATGGCGCTGAGATATTAAGGCTCTGGGTAGCCTCTGAGGACTATAGGGGTGATATACGCCTATCGCAGGAAATTTTAGACAGGTTGACAGAGGCGTACCGGAGGCTTAGAAATACCTTCAGGTATTTGCTCGGGAATCTTTATGATTTTGATCCCTTAAAAGATGCCATCCCTTATCAGGATTTACTAGAGCTTGATAGGTGGGCCCTTCACCAACTTCAGGAATTAACGGAAAAGGTAATAGAATCATACCAAAGATTTGAGTATCATTCTATATACCAGGCCGTATATAATTTCTGTGTTCTTACGCTTTCTTCCTTTTACCTGGATATTTTAAAGGACAGGCTTTATACAACCCCTTTTAATTCAAAAGAGAGAAGATCTGCCCAGACAGCCTTGAATGAGATCCTGGAGTGCCTTGTCAGGCTTGTGGCCCCCATCATCCCCTTTACAGCTGACGAGGTATGGGAATACACTCATAATAAAGAGAAGTCAATTAGCATCCATACAGATTTATTTATACCCCCCAGAGAGGAGCTTAAAGATAACGCACTGATCGAGCGCTGGGAGGTAATATTAAATGTTCGTAAGGAGATTACCAAGGCGCTGGAGCTCGCCAGAAATGAAAAGATCATTGGCCATTCCCTGGATGCAGCGGTAAGTTTGGCCCTACCCCATAATCTTTTACAGGGATTACAAGATTACAGGGATGAATTGAGGTCTATCTGTATTGTTTCTGCTATTGAATTTGTAGGTGAAGGCAAAATTGAGGGAGGCTACAAAAGCCAGGAATATCCTGGTTTGGTAATCAAGGTAATGCCATCCCCTTTTAGTAAATGCGAGAGGTGTTGGATTCATGATTCTACGGTAGGACATGATAAAGATCACCCTACATTATGTAAAAGATGTGTGCAGGCTATGCAATTAAGCGCTAAAAATGCCTTACTTTAAGTTAAGAAGCTGTAACTTGGGTAAATTATGCAATTGCGCAAAATTTTGTATGCTTCAGGGCTCCGAATCTCTGATGCTTGATACTTGCTAATTTTTACTTGCTAATTTTTCATTGAAAAGAGATTATCTCTTATTTATTGGTCTAGCCCTGATTATTTTTCTCCTTGATCAGGTTTCTAAATGGATGGTCGTTACCCACATAGAGGCGCATCAAACCCTTTCTGTAATCCCCGGATTTTTTAGCTTAGTTTTGGTCAAAAACAGAGGCATGGCCTTTGGTATCTTTAGCCAAACACGAAGCGGATTTTATTACTATTTTTTGTTATCAACAACAATAGGTGCAATAGGTGTAATCCTTTTTTCCTTTTTCTGGATAAAGAGTAGCAAAAAATGGTTGACTGTAGGGCTTTCGCTTATCCTTGGAGGGGCCGTGGGCAATTTTGTAGACAGGCTACGATTAGGTTATGTAATCGATTTTTTGGATTTTTTTTTAAAAGGCTACCACTGGCCCGCATTTAATGTAGCTGATTCCGCAGTTACTGTAGGCACATTCTGGCTTCTTCTTAACATCATACAAGGAAGGAAGATTATAGAAGCCAAGTGATAAATCTTTCCCCTTAGGCTTATCAGTTCAATTATAACCCTAAAATCTCTTTCATCCTTTTTGCATTTTTAATAGCATATCCGCCATAATCATTATCAAAGTAAAGGTAGGTATTCTTGGACCAATCCCTGATTTTTTGGGCATATGCCTGCAATTCCTCCTCAGAATATTCGCTCGAATAGAGCTTTTTCGAACCATGCAGCCTTATATAAATAAATGTAGCTGTATCCTCCTCGATATAAGGGTATCGTCCGGCCGTATCAGAGACACAAAGAGCGATGTTGTTATCCTTGAGGATCTCCCGTGCCCTTTTTTCTTGTGCCCAGCTTGGATGCCTAACCTCTAAGGCATAGAGATGATTTTTCTTTAGCTTTTGACAAAAATGGCTCAAAATTGTTTCATCAAAAGTGAGATTAGGTGGTAGTTGAAATAGGATTGGTCCCAGTTTTTCCTTTAAAAACTCAACAGCGTTGAAGAACCTCTTCAGAGGCTCTCGGACATCCTTTATCCTCTTTATGTGGGTGATGTATCTGCTGGCCTTTACCGACCAAATGAAGTTATCAGGTGTTCTTTTTCTCTAATTTTCAAAGGTCTGGGGTGTAGGTAGCCGGTAAAAACTGGCGTTTAACTCAACTGTCCTGTAATGCTTGGCATAGAACTCCAGCCATTTTGTCTCTGGACAACCCGCAGGATAAAATAGTTCTTTCCAATGCTTGTAATTCCAGCCCGAGGTACCGATGTAGATTTTTGGATTCATTAATTCATATTATAGAGATTAAGATTTTTCGTCAACCTTCTGTCTACCACTCATCTCCTTCCGGAAGCTAAGAGAATTTCTATAGTGCCCATTCAAATAAAATGATTTTTTAGAGAGTTGGGAAATTTAATGAGGGAATGAGATTGCAAATTTACCTTGTAATTTTGCAATAAAAAAGTAATGAAAAGGTGATGAAAAAAATGATTGTGAACAGAAGACTGATCAAAGGGCAGCAAGGAACAGGAAAACCAATTGATCTCAAGAGCCAGGAAGGCCATAGGAGGCGATTGCGAGAAAAATTTATAAAATCCGGCATTTCAGGATTTCATGACTATGAGATAGTTGAGTTGCTGTTAACCCTTGGAACCCCTCGAAAAGACTGCAAACAGCAGGCAAAAGCGGCTATAAAAAAATTTAAAACATTAAGGGGTGTTCTTGAAGCGCCACTGGAAGAACTTCAGGAAATTAAGGGAATCGGGCCACACAATGTCTTCGGAATAAAATTTGTTCAGGAAGTCGCCAGAGCGTTTCTTAAAGAGAAAATCCTTAAGAAACCTATATGCAAATCGTCAAAAGAGGTCTTTGATTATCTTTACCATTCCATGCGCGGTCTCAAAAAAGAAGTCTTTAAAGTTTTATTCCTAGATGGGAAGAATCAGCCTATAGATATAGAAGACCTCTTTGAAGGCACACTAAATATGAGTTCAGTTTACCCACGCGAAATTATAAAGAGCGCTATTAAACATAACGCCGTCTCCCTTATCTTTGTCCATAATCACCCATCAGGTAGTCCAGAGCCCTCCACGAGCGATAAAGAGATTACAAAGGAGTTGATCGCAGCCTCAAATACTATGCAAATTAAGGTATTAGATCACATCATCATAGGCGACAACAGATATTTTAGCTTTGCAGACGAGGGGCTGATTCCTGCCCGTCCACAGGCGGGGAGGCATATAACATAAATCTTTTGAATATCAATAG
>QMLT01000032.1 GCA_003646875.1 Deltaproteobacteria bacterium | reverse complement strand
CCAAAATATCTTTTCCCTCCATCTTTTTCGCACCGTAACTTCTCAATAAGTTGGGGTATCTGTCGGGCAATAAGGCACAACAAGACCTACATAAAGTCAGGGAGCATGGGTATGTCTTTTTTTGTCTCATGCCCTATAACTAATGCTTGAGACACCCCATAAATCGGCTCGCACGTGCAACGTGGATTTTACTATTATGCGACTTGTCGGTTGGTGTCCCGATTTATGGGGTGTCTTAAGCATTAGTTATAGGGCATGAGACAAAAAAAGACATACCTTTATGCTCCCTGACTTTATGTGGGTCTTGTTGTGCCTTATTGCCCGACAGATACCCCAACTTATTGAGAAGTTACGGTGCGAAAAAGATGGAGGGAAAAGATATTTTGGAATGGAGCGCCTTAAAAGGAGCAGCAAACTAAGATGTTTGATCGTCGATTGGTGAATAACTTTGATTGGATACTGTTAGCTATATTAATATTTATAGGATTGTTGAGTGTATTTAATCTTTACAGCGCCACCCATTCGATCGGATCTATGGGAGGCAGCCATGTGTATATTAAACAAATTTGTTGGTATGCCATAGGTTTTTTTATTCTGCTTTTAATGACAACTTTTGACTATCATGTGTTAGATAGGCTTGCATATCCATTATTTTTTATTTCCCTGATTTTTCTGTTGGTTGTTCTAAGGTTTGGTAAAGTTACATATGGCTCTCAGCGCTGGTTGAGTTTAGGTTATTTTTCTATCCAGCCTTCTGAGATGGTTAAAATTTCCATTATTATTGTTCTTGCTAAATATTTCTCTAACTCAGAAAGGACGGGGAATTACAGACTTAGAGATCTGACGAAGCCGTTAATATTAATTGCCATTCCTTTTGTAATGATCGTTTACCAGCCTGATTTAGGAACGGCGCTGGTATTGCTTATAGTATCCATCTCGATTGTTATTTTTGTTAATGTTAATTGGAAATCAATAGCAATTTTTTTATCCCTATCTTTTCTTTCAGCGCCGTTTTTCTGGATAACGCTTCAAGAATACCAGAAGAAACGGATAATAACATTTTTAAGGCCTGACCTGGATCCATTGGGTGCGGCATATCATGTTACCCAGTCCAAGATTGCTATTGGTTCAGGCCTTCTTTGGGGGAAAGGTTTTCTTAAAGGGACTCAGACAAGACTACATTTTCTCCCCCAACAACATACTGATTTTTCATTTTCTGTGTTAGCAGAGGAGTGGGGTTTTGTGGGCTCAGCGGTGATTTTGCTCGTCTATCTGTTTTTAATACTATGGTGTCTCAACATAGCCAAAAGCAGCAAGGATAAGTTTGGCACCCTTATTGTTGTAGGCGTTGCCGCATTAGTTTTCTGGCATCTCATTATAAATGTCAGTATGGTAATCGGTCTCCTCCCTGTAGTCGGAATACCATTAGTCTTGTTTAGCTATGGTGGATCCTCTGTAATTTCAACTATGGCCGCTATGGGTTTGGTGATGAATATAAGCATGAGGAGGTTTATGTTTCAGGAATGATTAATAGACAGGAGCGATATTTCAGCGAATTTGTTAAAATCAACCTTATTGAGTGGATATTTTTTCTTGCAATTATCTATTCAATAATGGTATTGAACCCCTGGAATATACAGAGACGAGGTTAGAAAGCAATGAAGAAAACAAAAGATGAGATTAACGCTTTCTTAGGCAAGGATACAGAATTTGAGGGTAAATTTTCCTTTACTGGCGCTGTTAGGGTAGATGGAAAAATTTCTGGAGAGATTTTTTCAAATGGGACTTTGATAGTAGGGGAAAGCGCAGCCATTAAAGCGCAGATTCATGTTGCTGATATAATAATAAGCGGAGAGGTTCATGGTGATATACTTGCGGAAAAGAAGATTGAAATAACCGTCCCAGGTAAGCTCTTTGGCAATATCAAGACCCCAAAACTGGTTTTAGAAGAAGGGGTTATTTTTGAGGGTAACTGCAAGATGAAAAACCTGAAACAAGAGACAGAGAAAGATACCGCATTATCCCCAAAAAAAACTGAAGGCCTCTCCGTATTAAAATAGCCGGAAATAGTTCCTTTAAAATTATTAGTCAGTATAAGAGGTTAAGTAAGAGAATGATTTTAGAATCTTTACAAACAATAAAAAAGGCAGAAACTGAGGCAAAAGAGAGGATAGAGAATTCTAAAGGTGAGGCAATTCGCATAATAGAGAAGGCCAAGGCAGATGCAGAAAAACTATTAGTTGAAAAGGCGAAAGATGCTCAAAGACAAGCTGAAAAGATGCGAGAGGATGCGGTGGATAAGGCGAAAAAGGAGGCTCTGAATATTGCAAATAAATGGGCAAAGGAAACCCAAAAGCTTATTAAGAAGGCTCAAGGAAACCTGGAAAAGGCCAAAGAGTTTATCTTGCGTTCAATATTGGGGTAGAGATTATGTTGCGACCAACCCGGATGAAAAGGATACAAATACTTGCTCTCGAAGGATTTAGATATCAGGTAATTAGAAGACTACAAGCGCTTGGAGCTATCCATCTCACTGATTATTCTGAAAAACTCGAAGACCCTATCTGGAAAAATCTGCTAAGACCTCACCCCCCATCTGCAAATATCAGGACAATAGCGGCTCTTAATATAGCAATAAATAGATTTTTAGATCTTTTTGAACGATATGACCCTGAACAAAAAGAGGGTTTTATAAAAGGGATCTTTGCGCCTAAGCCGCCAAAAAGGATTGAAACGAGAGAGGTATACGGCAAAGAGCTCATCAATGCCGTTAACGAAATAATAGAAAAGATTGAGCAAGAGACAGAAAAACCAGTTCAAGAATTAGAAAAAATTGAGGAAGAGATTATAGAATCAGAGAGAATTAAAGGACTATTGGAACTGATTTTAAACTTAGAGATAGATCTAAAAGACGTCAGCGAATCAGACTTTTTGTCAATATCCTTAGGTATTGTTCCAAAGGAAGAGGTGGATACTGTACGGGAAAGATTAGAGGAATTGACAAAAGGTAACTTTTATCTTGGTGTAAGGGAGACATCTGAGAATAAGCTTGTAACACTGTTAATCTGCCTCAAAGAACAGGCATCATTGGTATTGGCCAATCTTCGCCGCATAAACTGGGAAAAGATTGAAATAGTGGGCCAACAAGGAACACCAAATGAGGCAAGAGATTCCATTAATAAAAGAATTTTGGCATTGACTGAGGAGAAGACAAAAAAAGAGGCAATCGTTGTTGATATAGCCAAAAGATGGCGAGATGAACTTGAAAAGTACCGAGAATTTTTAGCGATGGAGCGACAGAGAGAGGAAAGCCAGAATAAGTTTGCGCAAATGGAGAATGTTGTCGCTATTCAGGGTTGGGTCCCGGAAAACGCAGCAGCCCAAGCCGCCCAGGAGATAGAAGAAGTCAGCGATGGTGCATGTGTGGTAGAGATTTCGGACCCTGAAGAGATGGATGATGTGCCAGTGTTGCTAAAAAATCCTAAATTTATTAGGAGTTTTGAGCTATTAACACGTCTTTACGGTATGCCAACCTATAATGGCGTTGATCCAACCCTGATTTTAGTTCCGGGCTTTCTGCTGTTTTTTTCAATCATGTTAACTGATGCCATGTACGGTGTAATTGCCCTTGTTCTGGGACTGTTATTGATAAGAGGAGGAGGAAAATATAATCTGTTTATTAAGGATGCCGGTGTTATTTTATCATCAGCAGGCGTGGCCACTATTATTATTGGCGCCCTCGCCGGGGGATGGTTAGGAGGTTTTGGACTCAAGGCGCCTGCGTTAAAAGCTATGCAGATATTTGACCCCATGGTCCAGGTAACAGCATTCTTGCTGATTGCCCTTATTATTGGTCTGGCTCATGTTAATGTGGGCGTAGTGATTAATGTTTGGAATATGCTAAGGAGAAGGGAGTTATGGAAGGCCGTAACTGGAAATTTGTGGTTTTTGTTTGCTCAGCCTGGCATCTTTTTCTTTTTAGCAGGCTATAGGTCGGTGGGGTTACTATTTATAGTTATAGCTCTCGCACTGCTTTTCCTTGGGCATAAGGCGATGGCCATGTTTCAGGTAACTGGTTTCATGGGGGATGTTCTTTCTTATGCCAGGCTTATGGCTTTGGGTTTGTGCACAACAGGAATTGCTATGACAGTTAATGTCCTTTCGGGTATGCTTTATGCTGGCAGTTCAATCGGAATCCTTTTTGCTATCGTTGTCTTTTTTATTGGACATCTATTCAATTTTGTCATCAATGCAATGGGAGCCTTTGTTCATGGGCTCAGGCTCCATTATGTGGAATTGTTTACAAAATTTTTTGAAAGCGGGGGCACTGAGTTTTCACCCCTTGAGACAGGGTATGAAGTAGTAGAGATTAAATAAAAGGGAGGTGTTTATATGGAATTATCATCAGGAGTAGTATTGGCAATTATTGGCGCGGCTATCTCTATGGGTGTGGCTGCTATTAGCGCCGGTGTCGGAGTTGGTTTGGCAGGTGTTGCAGGGGCAGGTGTTATATCAGAGGACCCAAAAAAGTTCGGACCTGTTTTAGTTCTCCAGGCGCTACCACAAACGCAGGGAATATATGGTTTTTTAGGGGCAGTTTTGATCCTCATCGGTGTCGGTGTACTTGGTGGAGCGGTTAAGGAAATCTCTATTGGCATGGGTTATGCTGCGCTTGGAGGGGGAATTGTGATTGGTTTAAGTAGTATCACGGCTGTGGCACAGGGCGCTATATCTGCCAGTGGCATGGGCGCTGTAGCCAAAAGGCCAGAAACCTTTGGTCAGGCAGTTGTCCTTGCTGTCATGGCAGAGACATTTGCTATTTTTGGTCTCCTAGTAGCTATCCTGATCTTTGTTGGAACCAAGATTATGGGTGGGTGAGACGAAAAAAGATCGTAACGGTATCGATATGTAACAAGACACCCTTCCTCACTTATTTTAGGGAAAAAAAGGAGGATTATGTCAGATAAAGGGGTTGATAAGATAATATCCCATATAGAGGCTGAGGCGGAGAAGGAGATATCCGAGACACTTCTTAAGGCTCGAGAAAAGGCAGATACAATTACAAAAGCTGCTCAGGAAAAAGCAAAGAGAGACACAGAGAGAGTCCTTTCAAACGGGAAAAGAGCTGCCTCTCTTGAAGGGCAAAAAATAATTGCCGAGGCTCGAATTAATGTGAGACGAAAGCGGATGGATGCTCAAGAAGAGGCAATTGTCGCCTCATTTGAAGAGGCTAAAAAGGCCTTGGAAGAATTGGCTGAAACGGGAAAAAGAGATAACCTTACATATAAGGATATCATGTTTAGCCTGATTGTCTCCGCCTCTGAAATTGTTGCTGGAAACAAGCTTGAGCTGGTTTTTAACCAAAGGGATAGCAAAACCTTCAACAAGGAGATGTTGAAAGAAGCACGTGAATCTGTCAAAAAAAGGGCAGGAAGAAAGATTTCTTTGTCTTTAGCTGGAGATACTATCCAGTGCCTCGGAGGTGTAGTTGTGAGGGATTTGGAAAACCATGTGGAGGTTGATAACACCCTTGAAACCAAATTAAACAGGCTTAAAGAGGACTTAAGGGTAGATGTGGCCAAAATCCTATTTGGGGACAAGATATGATTGGAGATACCCTTTCATACCTTTATGTTAATGCAAAGATAATGGCAAAAGAGGGAAAGTTTATTTCTGCATCGAGATGGGAAGATCTATGGGGATGTACATCGCCTGGAGAGATAGCCCCTCTTTTAGAGGGAACAGACTATTTTCCTTACCTCAATGAGGCGGCAGTTAATGATGCAAAAGAACTGGAAAAGTCTATTTTAAAAGAGTTTTCCTCCTTAGGGAGGGAGATATCCACAATTATTCCGAAAGGGTCATGGCCAATAAAAGAATATCTCCTTAAGAAATGGGATGTCATAAATTTGCGAACCGTGATGAGGGGAATACATGGAGATTTAAAGAAAGATGAAATAGTGGATTCCTTTATTGAGGGAGGCGAACTGGGCGTTGCTTTTTTTAAGACCCTCATCGATGCAGAAAGCATGGATGATTTTGTTGCTCTCCTGGCAAAGACCCCTTATCAATCGCTAACAGATGGACTGGGTAGATATAATGAGACCAAGAATCTCTTTTTTTTAGAGGCCTCATTAGATAGAATTTTCTGGGCGGATTTGTGGAAGAAAGTCCTGAACTTAAAAGGCCTTAAAGAATTCAGAGAGTTTATAGGGGTATGTGTTGAAACGCACAACCTTAAAATTATTTTAAGGGCAAAAAATGATGGACTTTTATTCGAAGATATTAAACTCTTTTTAATCCCTGATTGCACAGCCCTGAATGCATTGTTTTCTGCTTTTGACGAAGAGGATTTGTCAGGCTTTATTCCGCTTTTGGAAGACACAATATATTTTGAACCCCTATTGAGCGCTCAACAGGAGTATGAACAAACTGGTTCTGTTTTAGTTTTTGAGCAGGCGCTCGATAATCTGGCGCTCAAAAAGGCAGAAGATATTAGAAAGAAAAAGCCCTTTGGCTCAGGCCCCCTCGTAGGTTTTCTTGTATCAAAGGATACAGAGGTAAAAAATCTTTTGACTGTTGTAAGGAGCACCGAGGTTGGTCTGAATAGGCGAGACATCAGGGAAGCGCTTGCGAGGAAATGATGGAAATTGCACTGATCGGAGATAGGCATACAATTTATGGTTTCAGACTGGCAGGCATAAAAAAAACATTCTTGATCGAGGATAGCAGGCAGGAAGATATTAGAGGGATACTGAAGGATCTATTTGAGGATAGCACTGCCTTGATATTGATTACTGAAAAAATAGCCGCAAAAATCAGGGTTTTATTAGAAGAGGCGAATAGATTCAGGAAAGGTATAATGCCGATAATTTTACAGATTCCGGATAGCGGCGGCCCCTTGATCTCTGCGGTCGACCCTATGCGGGAACTTATTAAAAGAACTGTGGGATTTGAAATAGCTTGAATAGAGGGAATTATGGCAGATCAGAATACAGGAAAGATTAAAAGCATTGCTGGCCCACTTGTAATAGCCAAAGATATACGAGGTTGCGAGATGTACGAGGTTGTGAGGGTTGGCCAGGAGGGTCTCATGGGAGAGACGATAAAGCTCATAGGGGATTTGGCGTATGTACAGGTTTATGAGGATACCACCGGGCTCAAACCAGGAGAAGAGGTCGTGAGAACTGGCGCCCCTGTCTCAGTGGAGCTTGGTCCGGGAATTATTACAAATTTCTATGATGGTATACAACGGCCTCTGGTTGGCATTAAAAACCAGGCAGGGGATTATATAACGAGAGGGATTGACATTCCCAGCCTGGACACTGAAAAAAAATGGGACTTCAACCCCCTTGTTAAAAAGGGCGACGAGCTTGTTGAAGGGGACTACGTTGGGGAGGTTCAGGAATCAAAGGTTATACTGCACAAGGTAATGGTCCCACCAGGAATAAAGGGTAAGGTGGTGGAGATTAAAAGCGGGAGTTTTACCGTTAATGACATCATTGCGATTCTTGATGAGAATGGAAACAAGCATGAATTGATGATGAAACAAAAATGGCCGGTAAGGATAGGGAGACCCCTAAAAGAAAAACTTGATCCCGAGGTTCCGCTGTTAACTGGCCAGAGGATTTATGATACCTTTTTTCCTATCGCCAAAGGTGGCACAGCTGCAATTCCAGGGGGCTTTGGAACTGGCAAAACCGTGAGCCAGCATCAGCTGGCAAAGTGGGCTGACTCCCAGGTTGTAGTCTATGTCGGCTGTGGAGAAAGAGGGAATGAAATGACAGAGGTGTTGCTGACCTTCCCAGAATTGGATGATCCAAACACTGGTGAGAAATTAATGGAAAGATCCACCTTAATTGCCAATACCTCGAATATGCCAGTGGCAGCCAGGGAGGCATCTATCTATACAGGGGTTACAATTGCTGAGTATTATAGGGATATGGGATATGATGTAGCCCTGATGGCTGATTCAACCTCACGATGGGCTGAGGCGCTGAGAGAGATTTCAGGAAGACTGGAGGAGATGCCAGGCGAGGAAGGTTATCCAGCCTATCTGGGCACAAGGCTCGCTGATTTCTATGAGAGGGCAGGGAGAGTAATAACATTAGGGAAAGAAAGGAGGTCTGGATCGGTTTCAATTATCGGGGCTGTATCTCCGCCAGGAGGTGATTTTTCTGAACCGGTTTCGCAAAATACCTTGAGGGTCGTAAGCGCCTTCTGGGCATTAGACACAAACCTGGCAGACAGAAGACATTTTCCTGCCATCAACTGGTTGACGAGTTATTCACTCTACCTGGATTTTGTCAAGAAATGGTATGATGAAAATATAGACAAGGAATTCCAGATTCTTAGAGGAACCATGATGGCTCTCCTTGAGAAGGAGTCCGAGTTACAGGAGATTGTGCAGCTGGTTGGTCAGGATGCGTTACCAGAATCAGATAGAGCCTTCTTAGAAGTAGCCAGAATGATTAGAGAAGATTATCTTCAACAACATGCATACCACGAAATAGATTCATATTGCTCTAAAGAGAAGCAGTTTCTTATGCTTAAGGTCATTATGAAATTCTATCAAGAGGTGAATAAGGCAATTGAAGCAGGTATTATGGCGAGCAGGATAGCTGCCGTAAAGGTTAAGGATGAAATAGCTCGAATGAAGTACACGCCAAATCCGGATTTTCCACAGAGATATGAGGAGTTGATAGAGTCCATTGAAACTGAATTTGAATCTTTGAGGAATCAACAATGAAAGAAAAAGCTAAGGATATAAAATCGAGGGAGTACAGGTCTGTTACCCAGGTTGCAGGCCCCCTTATAATTGTCGAAGGCGTTGAAGAGGTGGCCTTTGGAGAGGTGGTATATATAAGGACACCCGAGGGGGACAGTAGAATGGGTCAAGTCCTGGAGTCACAGGAGAATTTGGCCATCGTTCAGGTATTTGAAGGGGCAAGAGGGCTTGATACAGATCAGACAAAGGTCAGGTTTTCTGGGGACATTATGAGGATAGCCCTATCTAAGGAAATCCTTGGAAGGTCCTTTGATGGTTTAGGAAGACCGATTGATGGCGGACCAGAGATCATTCCAGAGGCTCGATTGCCAATCACCGGTGCGGCCATAAATCCAACCGCAAGGGCATACCCGAATGAATTTATCCAAACCGGTATTTCCACCATTGATGGTATGAATACCTTAGTGAGAGGACAAAAACTTCCGATATTTTCAGGCGCTGGATTACCCCATAATGAACTTGCTGCACAAATAGCAAGACAGGCTACCGTTTTGGGTTCAGAGGAACCATTCTCTGTAATCTTTGCTGCTATGGGAATAACCCATGAAGAGGCAAATTTTTTTATGAATAGCTTTGAATCCACTGGGGCAGTGGAGAGGATTGTCTCTTTTATCAATTTGGCAGATGACCCGGCCATTGAGAGGATTATTACACCAAGAATGGCCCTTACAGCAGCGGAGTTTTTGGCCTTTAATTACGACACGCATGTATTGGTTATTCTCACTGATATGACCAATTACTGTGAAGCCTTGAGGGAGATTTCATCGGCGCGAGAAGAGGTTCCTGGAAGAAGAGGGTATCCAGGTTATATGTATACCGATTTGGCAAGCCATTACGAGAGGGCCGGAAGAATTATAGGAAGAAAAGGCTCTATCACACAGATGCCAATACTCTCTATGCCAGATGATGATATAACACATCCAGTGCCAGATCTGACTGGCTATATAACCGAGGGACAATTTGTCCTCTCTCGTGAGTTGCACAGAAAGGGAATCTACCCTCCCGTAGATGTTCTCCCCAGCCTCTCGAGGCTCATGAATGAAGGGATTGGGGAAGGCAGGACACGGGCGGATCATTTAGGGGTGTCTGACCAATGTTATTCCGGCTATGCTGAAGGAAGGGACGTGAGGAGTCTTGTCGCAGTTGTAGGAGAGGAGGCATTGAGCGAAAGGGATCGCCTCAATTTAAAATTTGCCGACATCTTTGAAGAGAGGTTTGTCAAACAGGGAGCGGATGAGAATAGAACTATTGAGCAAACACTTAATCTAGGATGGGAACTTCTCTCAACACTTCCAGAGGGGGAGCTCAAAAGGATAGATGAAAAATACGTTAAACAATATTATAAAAAAGGGTCTTAATTAGCAATTAGCAATTAATAGCGAGCAACGAAGGAATGGCGGATATTCTACAAAATGTTAAGCCCACAAGGATGGAGTTATTAAAGCTCAGAAGGAGGGTAAAGCTGGCTGACAAAGGGCACAGACTTTTAAAGGAAAAGAGAGATGCATTAATTTCTGAGTTCATGATAGTAATTAAGGAATATAAGGACGCACGAAAGAGGGTGGAGGAAAACCTAAAGGTTGCCTTTTATAATCTTTTAATGGCTGAAGTTTTGTTAGGATCGCGGGATTTAGAACAGATCAGCGGGATAACGCTAAGAGATATCAACTTAGATTTTATGACGAAAAATATAATGGGTGTCTCAGTCCCTGTTATGAAAGTAGATAATTTAATTCGGAGGGTACATGAAAGAGGCTATGGCTTTTTAAGTACAAATGCGAAACTTGATGATGCCGCCAGGAATTTTGAGGAGTCTATTGGATCAATCGTGAAACTGGCCGAGGTAGAAGAATCGGTCAGGAGAATTGCCGAAGAGGTAGAAAAGACAAAAAGAAGGGTAAACGCATTAGAATATATTGTTATTCCCAGGCTCAAAGCTACGATTAAGCATATAGAAATGAGAATGGAAGAGATAGAAAGAGAAAGTTTCCTCCGATTAAAGAAGATCAAGGCCTCTCTCGAAGCAAGAAAAAAGTAATCTTTTGGGAGCGTGAAACCCTTCCCTGCTCCATACAATTCCTTAACCAAACAACTTTAAGCATTTTTTACTCTCAGATTGCCTTAAAGGCTACTGACAAGCAACTTCTGACCCTATCACGGAATATGACTGCCAGGATAACAAAGAGAAAAAGGCCATATGAACGGGATAAGAACATTAAGGTTACGTTGTTTTACCTTTTTTTCATTGCTCAGATCTGTGCCTTGTTTGGTTTGGTTGTTGGAATCCTTTTTTTTATTTTACGATTTTTTAGAATTATTTAAGAAATAGCCCTTCCTATTTATCCTGCCAGAAAAACATTGACATGTATG
>QMLT01000031.1 GCA_003646875.1 Deltaproteobacteria bacterium | reverse complement strand
GTCGGCCCGCGATGGACTAACTACTGAACGCTTTTTCCCCTTTTATGTAACAGTGTAATCCTCAACCTGAGATATGCCTTGCCGGCCTTTTCGTCATCTGGCGAGATATCAAGTATCTTTTTATATACCTGTAAGGCTTGATCAAGCTTACCTGTCCCTTCATGTATCTTAGCGAGCTGGTGAAGTAGATTGGTATTATTTGGTCTCAATTTTAGAGCTTGCATAATTTCCTTTACAGCTAATTCATTTTTTTCCAATTTGAGGTATGCGAGGATCAGATACTGTCTTAACTCAAGGTTTTTGGGATTTGCCTTAACGCCCATAATCATATATTGTGCTAATTGTTCAAATTCGTCCAGGGCTGTGAGATGGGTAAAAATGTAGCTATAATAAGCAATCTTCTTTGGGAAAAATTTGATCAGCCTTATGGCTTGATTGAAGGCAAGATCATTCCTTTTTTGCCTCTGATAGATATCAAAGAGCGCCTCTCTGGCCTGAGTATCTTTAGGATCAATTTTAACTAATCTCTCAAAGTACTGCCGACCTTTTTGAAGATTTCCTTGCTCTGTCTCCAATATCCCAAGATTAAACAGGATGATTTTATTTTTTGGGTCATGAGATAAAATCTGTTTATAGATGTTTCTTAAGCCATCCTTATCGCCTTCTTTTTCTAATATATTAGCTAACAGTATAAGGGCCTCGAAATGATTGGGCTTTCTTTTAAGGATTTCTTTTACATACTTTTTTGCCTCATTTAATCTATTCTTATTAAAGAGAGATTGCCCAAGCCGTAACCTGCCCTCAATATCATCCTTTTTTAACTCTACCGCCAAACGCAGGTATTTTTCTGCCAGTTCTGGCTTCTTAAGATCATCATATATAGAGCCAATATTGTAGTAGAGGTTTGGGTCTTTTCTGTCATATTTGGCTGCCTTGAGATACCACTGGAGGGCCTTGTTTTTTTGACCAGCTTGAAATAATAGATAGCCTACGTTTTTCATGCATGTTATCTTTTCTTTTTTAGTTAATTGTGGAAGAATAATGGTATATTGTTCTACAGCCTCTTTTATTCTCCCCTTTTTTTCAAGAAGCTCTGCAAGGCGAATCCTGAGGTCCAGATCGTCAGGTGAATTGATAAGAATTGTCTTTAACGTGGCAATAATCTTATTATAGTCGTGCAGGTGTTCATAGGCATCTAAAGCTTTTTTCATAAGGTTAAGGCCTGCCTGCCGTCCGGCGGGCAGGCCTTCTTTTTCTTTAAGTATGCCCTCGATGATGTGGGCTCCCTCTTTCCACCTCTTTTGCGCCAGATATTCATCTGCAAGCCTCATTTTGAGCTGAATATTATGCTTTTCTTCTTGAGTGGCTTTCTGTAAAAAATGTATCCTTTTTTGAGGATCTATTATTCTGTTTGCCTTTGTTAGCCAGTCTTCTAAGGAAGGAGAGATTACAAGACCTACCTCACCGATTTTATTATTGTTGTGCTTTATTATTATTGTGTAGTTATAGTGGCGAAATATATCCTGGTCAGGAAGGAGTTTTGTTACCACTGTCTGCGTTTGAAGGGCATTAACATCAAAACCTTGAGAGTAAAGCCTTATTCCCCTGTTAAAAGGAATAGATGTTGATATCTTCGCTATCTTAAGGCTTTCATAGGGATGGATGTGGAGGATCTGGCCAGGGGTGAGTCTTTTTTTTTCTCCGTTATGTTCAATTATTATGTGTTTAAATACGGGAACTGGATTGAGCAGCCTATTTAATGAGCTTTTAAAATAATTGCTCCCAGGGCCGCCAATGAGTAGATAAAGAAATCCAGATAAAAAAAGAGCTAACACCAAGAAAATAGCCCTTTTCCTTCTTCTCTTTTTCCAGTGAATGGTCTCCTCTTTAAACAATTAGCTTCCCTTCCTTCGTCTATGAGTCCTGGCGTCACCTCCTCCCGATACCTGACCAGCCCATATTAGTAGAACAGGGCTTGCCACATAAATAGAAGAATACGTGCCAACCAGTATACCGACTAAGAGGGCAAAGGCAAAATCGTGGATAACTCCTCCGCCTAAGATAAAAAGGAATACGACCACAATAAGGGTAGTCATTGATGTTAGCAAGGTACGGCTTAGGGTTTCATTTATGCTATGATTTATTACCTCTGCAAAATCGCGATTCCGTTGACGCCGGTAGTTTTCCCTGATCCTGTCAAAGACAACGATTGTATCATTTAGGGAGTAGCCCACTATAGTCAGGAGTGCGGCTACAATAGATAATGTTATTTCCCGGTTTGTGAGGGCAAATGCGCCCATTGTTATGATTACATCATGAAAGAGCGCAACAATGGCGCCGAGGGCGTATTCAAGGCGCAGGCTCCAGCATAGGCCAATAGTAATGAGAAGGGCGGCAGCAATAAGCCAGATGATACTCATTCCTATGGCAGAGATAATATAGACTCCAAAGGCAAGGGAGGCTGCCATAATTATACTCATAGTCCATTTATATTCAAACCTTCCGGATATGTATATGACCATGAAGAGGATGGCATAAAAGATAGCAAAGAGGGCCTTTTCCCTTAAATCTTTCCCGACCTTTGGTCCAACCATCTCAACCCTCCTGACTTCTACATTCGTCTCCCCAAACATGCTATTTAAAGATTGTTTAACCTCATTAGATAAGCCGCTAAGGTCAATATTGGTTTTGCTTACCCTTATCAGGTATTCAGACTTCCCCTTTTCTCCAAATGCCTGGATAATGCTATCTTCCATACCGATAGGTCTTAAGGCCTCCCTGATTTCACCTGGAGTTACCTGGTGGTTGAATCTAACCTGAATAAGTATACCGCCAGCGAAATCGACACCATAATTAGGTCCGCCGCGGAACAATAACAGAAGGATGGTTAACAATATCAAAGCGCCAGATAGAAAAAGGGCAATCTTTCGCTGCCCAATAAAATTGATATTAATATCAGGTTTTATAAATTGCATATTCCTGTCTCTCAATAATATTGTTTGTTGTGTTATCCATAATTAGATGCTTACCTTTTTCATGCCCCGTTCAATAATAAAGTAATCGAAGATTACCCTCGTAATGAATATAGCGGTGAAAAGGCTGGCAATAATACCAATGCTCAGGGTAACAGCAAATCCCTTCACCGGCCCTGTTCCAAATTGAAATAGAACCAGGGCAGCGATTAAGGTGGTAATATTAGCATCGAGGATGGTAACAAGGGCCTTGCTATAACCACTGTCGACGGCTGCCCGCGGGGTTTTCCCCAACCTTAACTCTTCCCGGATCCGTTCAAATATAAGAACATTGGCATCTACAGCCATACCTATAATCAGGATGATGCCCGCTATACCGGGAAGCGTTAAGGTGGCGCCGAAAAATGCCAGACCTGCTGCGATGAAGAGAATATTTAATACAAGGGCCAAATCTGCGAGAAGACCGGCAAATTTATAGTAGAAACCCATAAACAGGATAACAATAATACCTCCGATTATCATTGATTTAAGGCCTTTATTAATGGAGTCCTTTCCAAGAGAGGGCCCCACTGTTCTCTCTTCAATGATCTTTACTGGAGCTGGTAGGGCGCCTGCCCTCAGGACAATGGCCAGATCCCTGGCCTCTTCCATAGTAAATCTGCCGGTAATCTGCGCCCTTCCGCCGGTAATTTTATCCTGTATAACCGGTGCGCTATTTACAACGCCATCCAGCACAATAGCCAGCCTCTTTTTAATATTCGCCCCTGTAATTTGCCCAAAGAGCCTTGCCCCTCGGGAATCAAATGAAAGCGAGACATACGGTTCATTGTATCGACTGTCTATCTGAACCCTTGCATCTGTTAGATATTCTCCGGTTATAACAGCCCGCTTTTTTAAAAGAAAGGGGATCTTTCTTTTAGACCCAGGCTCTCCCTTTGTCTGATAGAGGATTTCATCCCCTGGTGGTATATTTCCCTTTAATGCCTCTTCCAGGCTATTATCCTCATCCACCAGTTTGAATTCCAGGAGCGCGGTCTTTCCTATAATATCAATTGCCCTTTTAGGGTCCTTTATCCCGGGAAGTTGAACTAAAATTCTATCCCTCCCCTGGGGACGGATATCAGGTTCGGCTACTCCAAATTGATCAATCCTGTTAGTTATTGTTTCTACTGCCTGATCTACCGCCATTTTTTTGATATGCTGCGCTGCCTTTTGAGAAAGGATTAATTCCAGATTAAGATCAATGTTGCTAAAAGAGCCGGGTTCAACAGAAAGGTTTGAAAAATCCTTTTCAACTATCTCTTCAACGGTCTTTCTGTCCTCGGCCCTAATTAAGGTAAGCCCAATTCTGTCAGAGCCGCTTCTTTTTAGTGCCTGATACCGGATCCTGGCCTTTCTGAGGCTGTATTTTATATCCTCAATCGTCCTCTCAAGGTGACTTTCCACGGCCCTCTTGGTCTGAACCTCTAAGACAAGATGTATCCCGCCTTTAAGATCAAGCCCAAGATGGATCTTCTCCTCAGGTAGAATATTAGGCCACCAGGCGGGCAGGGTTTTACTAAGTGATGGAGTCAGGTAGATCAATGCAACAGCAACAACAATGAGAATAAACAATCCTCGCCACTGTAATTTTTTTGACACAGCTTACTCCTTAGGTTGCGCTATCTGATTTTCTGATCACCCCTGCTATGGAGCCTCTTGTAATCTTGACCCTGACTTTTGGGGATATTTCGACTGTAACGACATCGTCAGCCAGGCCAGTGATAACACCGTGTAAACCGCCGGAACTCACTATTTTGTCGCCTTTTTTCAAGTCGGCTAAAAGCTGCTTATGTTGTTTTGACTTTTTTTGCTGGGGCCTGATTAAGAGAAAGTAAAAAATGGCAAATATAATGATCAGAGGTAAAAATGCACCCAGACCGCCACCGCTTCCTGCTCCTCCTCCTGTACCTCCAGTACCCATAGCGTAAACTAAATTGAACATGTATCTCCCTCCATTTCTCTTTAAGATTTATTTTAACTATTTAGCCACCAAGGTACAAAGGCAAAGATTGAACCGGAGAGGTGGTGAAACGGTGAACCGGTGAGTTTTTATCTCCGGTTCTCCCCCTCTCCGTTTCTCCGTTTCATTTTTTTTCTTGGTGCCTTGGTGCCTTTGTGGCAAGATACCTGATTAATTACGATTTATAAAGCTTCTATTTTTTCCCTTCTATAAAAAGCGTGGCTAAACTCAGCCAGTCTATCATCTCGTATGGCCTGCCGTATCTCTTTCATGAAGTGAGTGTAATAATAGAGATTATGAATTGTATTTAATCTAAAGGAAAGTATTTCCCTTGAAAGAAAGAGATGTCTTAAATAGGCCCGTGAGTAATGAGAGCAGGTATAACATCCACATCCCTCTTCAATAGGGGAGCTGTCTTGCGCATAGCGTGCATTCTTTATTACAAGCTTTCCCTTATTAGTAAATAACATACCATTTCTGGCATTGCGAGTAGGCAATACACAGTCAAACATATCCACACCCATTTTAACTGATTCGAGTATGTCCTCAGGTGTTCCTATTCCCATAAGGTATACGGGTTTTTCCTCTGGAAGAAATTCCATTGTTGCCTTAATCACTCGCTCTCTTGTATGTTTATCTTCTCCGACGGATAAACCGCCTAAGGCATATCCGTCGAACCCCATGCTTACAAGGCCCTTGGCGCTCATTTCACGCAGTTCGGGATACACTCCACCCTGAACAATTCCAAAAAGGGCCTGCCCGTTTTTTTCCTTTTGCTCAAGGCATTGTCGAGCCCATTGTTCAGTAAGTTTAACTGACTTACGAACATACTCATGCTCAGCGCCAGAGGGTGTGCATTCATCAAAGGTCATGGTGATGTCTGCTCCAAGGGACCTCTGGATTTCCATAACCTTCTCAGGGCCAAGAAAATGGGTGGAACCATCTAAATGTGACCTGAAGGTAACCCCATCAGGTGATATTGTCCTCAGTTTTGAAAGGCTGTATACCTGAAATCCTCCACTATCAGTCAGAATTGGCCCTGACCAGTTCATAAATCGGTGGAGACCACCCATGTTTTCTATCAGTTTATGGCCTGGCCTAAGATACAGATGATATGTATTGGACAGAACTATTTTAACCCCTAAATCCTTTGCCTCCCCAGGTGAAATCCCTTTAATAGCTCCGGAAGTTCCCACAGGCATAAATACTGGGGTTTCAAGTCTGCCATGATCTGTTGTTATTTCTCCAAGCCTGGCCTTACTTGATGTACACCTTTTTAAAACTCTGAATTCCAAGGCGCTGCCCTTTTGACTTAATTTATCAGCATTGCATCCCCGTAGCTGTAGAATCTGTACCTGCTTTCTACAGCCCAGCGATAGGCCCTCTTGGTCAAATCAAGTCCTGCAAAGGCCGCAACCATAAAAAAAAGTGAAGAACGGGGTAAATGAAAGTTTGTTATAAGGGCATCAATGACCTGAAATTTAAACCCCGGATAGATCAACAGATCAGTGGTTCCAGAATCAGTTGCTATTTTTCCTTTTCTTTTAAATATCGTCTCCAGGGTCCTCACAACTGTCGTACCCACGGCAATAATTCTTCTTCCCTCTTTTTTTGCATTATCAATAGAGTTTGCGGAATGATGCCCTACAAAATATGCCTCTTTCCCTAAACGATGATCTCTTATGTCCCTTACTCTCACAGGTTTAAAGGTATCATGACCAACCAGTAGGGTCACATTGACTATATTTACACCCAGGGATTGAAGAGACTTAAGCAGCTCATGGGTGAAATGAAGACCGGCTGTAGGCGCTGCAATTGCTCCTGAAAAACGGGAGAATATAGTCTGATATCTTTCCCTATCTTCATCTGATTGTGTATTATTGTTGTCTCTTTTAATATAAGGAGGCAGGGGAAGGCAACCTCTTTTTTTCAATACATAATTAAGGCTGTGTTTACCCTCAAATCTGAGCTGGACCATTCCATGTTCACCGAGTCTTTTCACAACAGCTATCAGGCCATCCGGAAACAGCAGAATACCTCCTGTTTTTGGCCTTTTTGATGCCTTCACCAGGCACCAGCGGGTTTCCTGCCCGTTTTTTGGTGGCCTGGCAGGGTGATCAAGAACCAGGATTTCTACCCTCCCGCCAGTTTCCTTTTGACCATACAATCTAGCTGGTGTCACCCTGGCATCATTTACAACCAACAGGTCGCCCTCTCTGAGCAATGAAGGGAGATCAAAAAAATAAGAGTCGGATATGTCTCCTGTAGCCCTTTTTATACAGAGGAGACGAGATCCATCCCTTTGACTGGCTGGCTTCTGGGCAATTAATTCATTAGGGAGGTCATAGGTATAATTTTCCAAATCATATATTTGTGTGTTGTTTTCTCTTTTCATACGTGCTTTTCTAAACTTCTGAAACAAATGATTGAATGAGTATATAATAGGGAAATTCTTAAGATATCAACTACCTAAAGATATAAGTCAAGAGGAGTCCGAAACACATGGTCAGAAAACCAATTATCCGTAATTGATTATCAGGCACTTGTTGGATTTGTTGTAGCCACTTTTTCATCTTATCGGGAAATGCCAGATACGGTAACCCCTCAACAATTAAGACAAGCCCCAAAAGGCAAAATAATAATTTCATCTAATGGTTCCTATTCTATGAAGACGCATGGCGTTTCGGCCACAACGAAGGATGAAAGTAGTTGAGTGGTCAAATGGTTAAGTAGTAAACGGGTTGAGAGATATTCAGGTATTTCCACTTTCCTCAGCGCCCTATGCCCTCATAATTGTCCAGATGCCTACGCAAATAAACGCAAGACCGGCTATCCACGAGAGATACCTGGAGTTTATATACTGGGCGAGGAATGAACCTACGAGAACCGCGATCCCTGATGCTGTGACAAGGGCACAAGCCGATCCAAGAAATACTGTAAGTTTGCTGTTGGTTGATCCCGACGCATAAAGGAGCGTTGCAATCTGAGTTTTATCTCCCAGTTCAGCGATGAATATAGTTGAAAATACCGTTAGAAGTAACTTTATATCCATTAAAACCTCACTTTGAAGCATAATAATCTATCCGATACCTGGCCAGTGATCATCCCATGGTCTCATCTCTTCATAGGCATGAGATGCCTGGAGCACTAAATCATCTCTTTGGCGCGGACCAATGATCTGAAGGCCTGCTGGAAGACCATTTTTTGTAAGACCTGCAGGGACAGTGGCAGCAGGGTGACCGGACAGATTGAAGGGATATGTGAAGGCGACAGCCCCAAGAAGCGGGATAGGGTGCCCATCAATCTCAGATGGAGGAGGGCCTTTCGCAGCAAAGGCCTCTGTCGGCATGGTGGGGGTGATGAGGAGATCAAACCTCTCAAAAAGATCTTCCATGATTTGATTCAGCTCGGTCCTTACCTTCTGTGCTTTAATAGAGTCATCTATGGAAAAAGATTTAATCTGATCAAGGGAATTCACCAGGGACTTTCCCATCTTCTCACGATTTTTGTCAAGTTCGTGGTATAGTTGACCGTATAACTCACAATTGATGAGTTTGGACCAGGTCTCACCTGTATCTGGTAATGAGCCTTGCCAGAGCTCAATTTTGTGCCCCATATCTTCAAAGGACGTAATTGCTTTTTCTACTAAGCTCATCACATCTTTTTGCACCCTGGCATATCCCAGAGTAGGGCTGAAGGCTATCCTGAGATTTATGGGGATATCTTCTATACATTTTAAAAAAGAATATTCCGGAGAGGGAAGCGAGCCAGGATCAGACGGATGATATCCAGAAACACAGTCCAGATAGAGCGCGGCATCTTTGACAGTTCTGGTAAGGGGACCCATGCACCAGATCGAATGTGTTTGGAGAAGAGGGAAGGGGCCTCTGGGGATTCTACCAAAGGATGTTTTTAATCCGAAACACCCGGAATATGAGGCTGGAATGCGTATGGAACCGCCCGCATCAGAGCCTGTAGCTACAGGAACCATTCCTCCTGCCACTGCGGCGGCAGAGCCCCCGCTGGATCCACCGGGTGTACGTTCAGTATTCCAGGGATTTCTGGTCACCCCATAGAGCATATTTTTTGTAAAACCGGTGAACCCAAATTCGGGGGTATTGGTTTTTCCCACAACAATAGCGCCGGCTGCCTTAAGCCTCGCCACCTGGATTGAATCCCTTTGAGCAATATTGTTTTTGTAAGGAACTGACCCAAAACTGGTTACCATTCCTTTCACGTCTTCAAGGTCTTTAACGCCTATTGGTATGCCAATGAGAGGTCCAACCGCTTCGTTTGAAGCCAGACGCTCAGTTAAAGTTTTTGCCTCATCCATTGCCTGCTCAGCCCTCACTGAGACAAATGCATTGAGAACAGGATTAACTGCCTCTATTCTTTGTAATGTTAGCTCCATGAGTTCAACGGGCGAGAGGTCTTTTGACCTGATGAGTCTTGTGAGTTCTTGTGCAGATTTATAAAACATTGTGTTCAAACCTTTAATGTAATGGATAAAAACTCCCTGTAATGGAGGAAAAATATAGGTGGAGTGGCCTTGCATGTCAAGGGAAAAACATCCACAAGATATGTGGTTCTTAGGTTATGGCGAGAGGGTTTGTGCCTGCCCTGACCAAAGAAGCAGGCGTCTGTGCCAAATAAATAAAATAACAGCAATAAAATCTACTGATCAAACAAGGGATCAGCAATGCCTGCCTCTTCAAACCCCTTTTTTCTTAAAAGGCAGCTATCGCATTTACCGCACGGGAGGCCGTCTTTTTTAGGGTTATAACAGCTATGGGTCATTGAATAGTCCACACCTAATGAAAGCCCCTTTTTTATGATCTCTCCCTTTGTCATATCTATTAAGGGAGTATTAATCCTTATCTCTTTTCCCTCCATGCCTGCCCTTGTTGCAAGATTCGCTGTCCTTTGAAAGGATTCTATAAATTCTGGTCTGCAATCAGGATAGTTAGAAAAATCAATGCTGTTAACACCAATAAATATATCTGTTGCCTCGAGAACCTCGGCCCAGGAAAGGGCGTAGGCCAAAAAGATAGTATTTCTTGCCGGAACATAGGTAATAGGTACACCGCTTGAACTTATTTCTTTTAGCTTTCTCTCTTGAGGTATTGGAATGTCCGCTGTAAGCGCAGAACCACCAATGGTGTCCAGTTCGATGTGAAGGATGAGATGTTTTTTTGCCCCAAAATATTTTGCAATTTTCTGGGCTGCCTTAAGCTCAATCTTGTGTCTCTGACCATAATCAAAGGTGAGCGCATATATATCATATCCCCCATGTCTTGTTATGGCCATAATTGTTGTGCTATCCAGACCGCCGCTTGCAAGGACAACAGCTTTTTTTTTCATCTCAAACGCCTTTTGTATGCTCTCCCCAGATATACTTGTGTAATTGGATTTGAAGCCTGACCGGCAAATTATCCGCCAGTATCCATCCGGCTAAGTCTTTTAGGACTATCTCATTAAAGACAGGGGAAAAATTGATGATTAGTTTTTTTCTTCTTTTTATGTCTGATTTATCTAATACTTTTTTTGCATAAAGATAATCTTGCCGGTTAGCGATAACAAATTTTAGCTGATCATTGAGGGTTATGTAATCCAGATTTTTCCAGTAATTGTTATTATCCATCCCGCTTGACGGGCATTTAATATCAACGATCCGTGTACATCTTTTATCTACCGAGCTTATATCCTGACTGCCATTTGTCTCAAGTAGCACAGTGTAGCCATTTTTAATAAGGGCTGATATCAAATCGGGTGTTTCATTCTGGATAAGGGGTTCCCCTCCTGTAACCTCTATCAGGCCGCAGGCAAATTTTTTAACCGTGGCGAGGATCCTGCCAACAGGAATATCATCCCCTTCTTCGTATGCATATTTGGTATCACAGTATCTACACCTCAGGTTACACCCTGTCAGCCTGATAAAGATACAAGGAAAGCCGGCGAATGTGCTCTCTCCCTGTATGCTGTAAAAGATTTCATTTACTTTTAACATCGTAAGCCCCTAAAGTGTCTAAAATTATAATTCCTAACCTGGATAAACCGGAAAGAATAGCCACAAAGCCACAAAGCCACAAAGAAGAACTGTTTACCATGATTTAACTCCGTGTCTTGTTGTCTTTGTGGCGAAAATATTCTCAACGTACAATAATTAAAAGAGAACTTCCATGAGATCCATAACTGATGAAACACCAATGATTTCCATATCTAACTTAGCCTTTAATGCCTTTATGC
>QMLT01000030.1 GCA_003646875.1 Deltaproteobacteria bacterium | reverse complement strand
TTATAACTCGGTTCGAGGGTGGCTTTCTATATTTGAGAGATTTTTCTTAATCTTTAGTATTCCCCCATGGACTGAAAGA
This sequence comes from Deltaproteobacteria bacterium, assembly GCA_003646875.1. Classification (GTDB taxonomy): domain Bacteria; phylum Desulfobacterota; class DSM-4660; order Desulfatiglandales; family B25-G16; genus B33-G16. The sequence goes on along the minus strand of QMLT01000030.1, from coordinate 11,239 downwards.
ATTGTACGGGCAATTCAAAAAGAACGCAAGGTGTACATGTGGGATGCACCTCGCATAGAAGATCCTGCAGCCCGGTTTGAAAATATGGTCGCCATGGAGCTGTGGCGGGCGGTTACAAACTGGAATGATTTGGGCTATGGACAGTTCACATTGCACTTTATAAAGAACAAAGAACAGCAGGAAGTGGATTTCTTAATCGCAAATCGTCACAAACCAGTTGTTGTGATAGAGGCTAAAATATCAGAGACACACGCATCTTCACCGCTCAAAAAATTTCAGAAAGCCTTAAATATACCCGCAGTTCAGCTCCTAGACGAGGATGAAGGATATCGGATGTTTTCTAACAATGATCGATCTATTCTTGTTGCTCCGGCGTACCAGTGGCTCTCCCAGTTACCTTAATTCTTATTCAGCCTTTTTCCTTTTTTTAAATATCTTTTTCACCCTACTTTCCTTTTTGGTGGAGATTATAGGGTTTAAGGGGTCAGCTTTAAATGGCAATTCGAGAATATAGGGTGAGGTCTTGCATTATGACATTTTAGCCTTAATTATTCTGCCAATAGTTGCATAATGCAGTCCCAGGTGTTTAGCTATCTCCGACAAGGTATACCCATAGTCAAAATAGTCTCCTTCAATGGCCTTATTCCTCTCTTCTGTCTTTGCCATTTGATCTTGCGGCAATAGTTCCTCTAAAGAGGGCCTGAAAGCCAAACGCTGCACCCTGGGATCTCCTTGATCTTTGACTTATCCTTTAACCCAGGCCTTAATTTTTCAAGAAACTCCTTGCTGCCAAGGATGCACCGGGCCTTCAACTCCTCCCATGGACAAGCCCTTTTCATCCCGGCCTGAACAAAAACTATGTATTCCCTCCGGGCCTCTCCACTCCTTTTTCCAAATTGAGCCAAAATCCAGTCCACAGTCAAGAAAGAAGGGTCCTTAACCAATCCAGCCGTAGATTTATAGCTGCTCCCTTTACGATGCCCGCCCTGACCGCAAAACCACATATCTGCACAACTCCAACAGGTAACCGTCCTTCTCTACAAGAACAGACTTAAATCTTCCCTGAAAAAGATGACCTACCCTATGATGTCTGTGAACCATTGGGTGTAGACCACGTTGGTACCTCGCATTCCCAAAGATAAATTCCCCTCAACCATAATGATTTTCCATGAGGCAGTAGCCATGACACAGCCATTTATGTCTCTTGACCATTTCCCCAAGGATGAGGAGGAATTGCCTTCTGTCACGGTTATTCTTGAAAACAGGCAAACGGGCATTCCCCCTGGAAGTGGATAGATTGCACCCGGATATTCTATTCTGAGGGGTCTGACCATAATCTAAGATAATGGGATTCAAAGTGTTATAATGCAAGACCTGACACCAGTTTATGCTATTCGGAAGTGATTCAAAGATTTCGTTTACCAGTTTTTCGCCATATACTGAAATCTTATTATTTAAAGTGTTTGTTGATGCCCTTCGTGATAATCCCTGATAATGCCATTTCATCCAATAATATTTGGAATCTGGTCTTTAATATAATTTTTCAGCCATTTTTCGCCTCCCCTTTTTTTGGACGGGAGACCTTGGCACGTTTGTGTCAGTAGAAAGTTGATTATTGCTGGGTAATCTTGAAGGATCCATAGGAGGGATAAGTTATTGATTTTATTTGGTGCCGGAGGTCGGAATCGAACCGACACGGACATGAAGCCCGGAGGATTTTGAGTCCTCTGCGTCTACCAGTTTCACCACTCCGGCGCTGGCTTTTGATTATAATTAAAAGTGATAGGTTGTCAATAAAATAACCTCGGATCAACCATTAAAAAGCTCCATTTTTTCTGGACACATGTTCTCAAAAAAATGCCTCGATTTTCATAGCCTTTCCTATCCAGCCAACAAATTTGATGCCTTCTTTTCCTGCATATCGCATAGCCAGTTTTCTTCCATTTAGTTGTTTAAATAATAGATGTGCTCATATTCATCTGTTTTTATATCAGGGCTGAGAAGGACCATAGCGCACGTTATGTTCAGTTATTTCCTGATGAGCTATTATTTTTCACGCCCTCCGAATGGATGAAAGGAATAGGTGTTTTCCACTAAAAGGGATTTCTTGTCTACAATTCTTTTCAATCTATTTCCAGGTTTCATCTTTAGAAGTGCCAAATACAACATTATACCAAAAATCATGAGAGAGCAGCTATAAAATTTCAGCAAGCGGCTTGATAGGCTTGATATTAGAGAAGTTTACTGGTAAAGGAAACGTATTTTGTTGGCAATGCGCAAGATGATTATTTTAAAAGGAGAATAAAATGGGCGGTGCGTTACAAGGAATTACCGTAATAGATCTATCAAGGATGTTACCTGGCCCATACTGTTCTATGATTCTGGCAGATCATGGAGCGCGGGTAATAGCAATTGAGGATAAAAGGTTTGAGGCAGATGATCTCTATTTATCCCCTGTAAACAGGAATAAGGATCATATGACATTAAATCTTAAGTCAAAAGAGGGGCAGAGTATATTCTTTAAGTTAATACAAGATGCCGATGTTCTTATGGAGGGATTTCGGCCTGGCGTAACTGAAAGACTCGGTATAGATTACGAGACCATAAAAAAAGTAAACCCAAGAATAATCTATTGCTCTATAACCGGATACGGTCAGGATGGACCCTACAGGGATGTGGCCGGTCATGATGTTAATTACCTCAGTTTTGGCGGAATACTGGATATAATTGGTGAAAAGGATAGGACTCCTTGTATTCCTGGCATACAGATAGCTGATCTGGTTGGAGGGGGGATGAATGCAGCTATCGGCATCCTTTTGGCTATTATAGCAAGGGAGCGAACTGGCAATGGGCAATATATCGATATATCTATGACCGACGGCATGGTTGGCCTTTTATCAATACCACTCGATATCTTTCAAAGGAATAATATGGTCCCTCAACGATCAGACACCTTTCTCTCCCATCGATACGCATGCTACAATGTCTATGAGACTGCTGACAAAAGATATATCTCTATTGGTGCCGTGGAAAACCGATTTTGGAAGAATCTCTGCGATGTTTTACATGTGCCTGAATATGGCCCGCTCCAATATGATGATAATCACAGGGAAGAGATCCTGGACTTTTTTCGAAAGGCCTTCAAAAAAAAGACCTTAGACCAGTGGGTCAAAGAATTACACGATAAAGATGTCTGCTGGGGAAAAGTCCAGGATCTAACAGAGGTCTTAAATGACCCACTTTTTTTAGCCAGGGATATGGTCAGCGAGGTGAAGGATGATAAAGGGAAGCCCGTAACAATGCTGGGTATACCTGTCAAACTTAGTGATACACCAGGGTCTATCCGCTCTGCAGCGGTTGGTTTTGGAGGAAGCACCAGAAAGATACTCGCAGAGCTTGGCTATACAAGTGGAGAGATTCAGGAGCTTATTGAGAAAGGGGTTGTATAGGAAGACAGCGCCTTCAGGAGTAAGCACCCATACTTGCTTAAGCATATTGCTCTCAAGCAGTTTGGCTAACTTCAAACTGTCTTTCGTATTTGTCTTGACTCTGTTTCCGCTTTCAGTTGGGATCAGTGATGGAGGTGTGACAATACATTCAATGCCATCAGTTGTAAGCCTATCATAAAGGTCAAATCCTCCAGCGCCAGCTGCGTAAACGAGCCTGACATAATTACCTTCAAACTGAGTAAGGACTTTCTTTAAAGAATCATAATTTGGCCGTGCAAGTGTAACAGTCATAACTATATCCCCTTCAACAAGGACGGTTATGTGCTAAAAGCGTCTATGCATGTCAATACCTATATTAACCATTTTTCCCTTGAAATTAATCTTGCCTCTTTTTACTTTCATTGCCATAGGAAGCTCCTCCTTTTTAAATGTTTTTATCTTCGGGTTTATTAACCCTCGAGGGACTTCCTTACAACCTAAAATCTATCATAGTCTCTATACAATAAATAGAGCCCGTAGACCCTCTTTGCTTACCGGATAACACACCAAGGTCTTTATTTCAGTTGAAACCTAATGGGTATCTTTACCCACATCTCAATCAACTCATCCCCCCTCTTTGCAGGGTAAAAAAGCCAATTTTTTACCCCTTTTATGGCAGCCCTATCTAAAATTTTATAGCCACTTGATCTAGCTACCTGGATAGAGGAGGCCTTGCCATTCTTGCTCACCAAAACATCTAAGACCACCGTCCCCTGATATCCCCTTTTCCTTGCCAGCAATGGGTATGGTGGAGAAATGTTGCGCTTGTAAATAGGGTTGGCACAGGCAATAGGAATAGCAGCAAGTGAACCGGATGTATCCTCTTTCTTCGCCTTGTCAGGCGTATCTTTTATGTTAGGTGTAGCTCGTGGTATATCGACCATATCAGGTATAAAAACCGTATCTTCCTCAAAAAACTCATCTTCTTTTTTTTTGTCTGCAGGAAAATCTGCGGGTGAAAGATCAGAAAGGATTTTATCCTTTTCTGGCAGTGACTCTTTCATTACTGATCTATCAAGTTGAATCTTTTTTACCATGTCAACTGTTGGCGTAACGCTCTTTTTTGTCTTTACTTTTTCTTTTACCATCCTTTTTTTTACAATGGGTTTTTTGACAGCCATTAATGAACTTTTAATTAGGGGTGTTTTTGTTACTGGTCTTGGCACAACTATATTCATGGTCAGGGTCTTTGGTGAAATTTTAACAGAAAGAGGTCTCTTAAAAGCGCTTAACTCCACTAATGCTATACCTGAATGTATAATTAATGCACATAAGAAGGCAAAAATGAGCGATCGACTCAAGGCTGGCTCTCCATCGTGGTCTGCAAAGAAATCCTGTTTATATCGGCCATTCTTATCTGATCCAAGACCTTGACTAACAACTGGCATGAAACCTTTCTATCGGCAAAAAGGAGAATCCCTGGGCTTTTGCGCCCTTTTGCTCTACGTTTTAATAGCCGGGCAAGGCCTTTCAAGGATGTCCGATCATCATCCACCAATATTTCGCCAGTATCTTGGATTGTTACAGATATTATGAGCTCTTTTTCTATGCTGGAAGATGAAGAAACGGGTAAATTTACAGGTATACCCCTATGAATAGCCATAGAAAGCATTGCATAGATAAAAAAGACAAGCAGAAGAAACACAATATCGATCAAAGGGAGAATCTCAATCCTGGCCCTTCTCTGAGCCCCAAGATTAACCTTCATTGGATATTCCTTGCTTTTCTATGTTATTATTTGCCTGATTAAGCTTCTCATAAACTATTTCCAGGCTTGTAGCGTACTTTTCTATGGTAGTTGACGCCTTTTCAACCCTGGAATTAAAATAGTTAAAAGGAAAGAGTGAAAGAATAGCTATTCCTAATCCAGAGGCGGTTGTTATAAGGGCCTGAGCGATCCCGGCCGTCACTGCCTGGGGCTCCTCGATTCCTGCGCTTCCCAGCATTTGAAAGGAAAGAATAATGCCAATTACCGTGCCAAAGATACCCAGCAAAGGAGAAACAGTGATCATGGTATCAAGTATGGGAAGATACCGTCTCATTCGTTCTAATTCATCAGAGGCAGCTGTTTCCATTGCCTTTGCGATACTAAACTCTCTATGGAGGATACCTGCTACCAGGATTCTTATAATAAAATCCTTTGAATTGCCGATTCTTGCCCTTGCCGTTTCCCAATCACCCCGTTCAGCTAAAGATAAAACCTCATTAACCAGGGCCTGGTCTCTCTTATGATCCTCACCTATCCAGAATATCGTGCGCTCAATTATCACTGTCAGGGCTATTATTGAGCAAATCAAAAGGGGATACATTATTGGCCCGCCTTTAATGAAGAAATTGATCATACTGTCTCCTCTTTGCTATCTTTCCTTTTTGAAAGAATCGTAACCCTGGGTGTTTTGCTAATTGGATTGTTGTCAACAAGCACCGGGCACTGATATACCGCGCTTATATTATCCGCAGTTATCACCTCAGCAGGTTCGCCTATTTTATAAACAACTCCATTATTCAGAAGAAGCATTCTATGGCAATATTGTGCAGCAAGACTAATATCGTGTGAAACAATGATCACGCTGAGTCCTTGTGTCAGGGTTAAATATGAAATAAGTTCAAATGTTTCTACCTTGTGCCGTATATCAAGGAAAGATGTTGGTTCATCCAACAGGATTATCTGCGCCCTCTGGGTTAATGCCCTTGCAATAAGTACCCGCTGCCTCTCTCCTCCTGAGAGTTCATGAATGGAGCGTGTTGCCAGGTTAAGGGTGCCGGTAAGACTCATAGATTGATTTGCTATTTCCAGATCCGCCTTTCCCTCAAAAGGAAAGAGCCCTAAATGAGAAAATCGACCCATAAGCACCACCTCGGAGACCAAAAAAGAAAACCTAAAGGTTTCTTCCTGTGGCACCATGGCAATATGTCTTGCGATATCACCTCTCCTATACCTGGATATAGGTTTATTAAAAAGCAGGATCTCTCCCTTCTGTATCCTGAGAAGACCATCCATAATCTTTAACAAGGTGCTTTTTCCTGATCCGTTTGGACCTATTATCCCTACAATCTCGCCCCTTTTAAGCTCAAAATCTATCCCTTCAAGACACCACTGGCTATCATACCTAAAATAGACATCTCTTAGGATCAAGTCCGGGTCCATTGGCTTCCTCGTGACTTTAACAGATATATAAAGAAAGGGGCCCCTAAAAAGGCAGTGATTACCCCTACCGGTAATTCACTGGGAGAAATGATTGTGCGTGCCAATGTATCTGCCGCTATCAAAAAAATAGCGCCCCCAAGGGAAGAGGCCGGTATCAATAGCCTGTGATCAGATCCAAGAATCATCCTCATCAGGTGCGGTACAATCAGACCAACAAAACCTATTATTCCAGAAAAAGACACAGCTATACCGATAATTAGGGATATTCCAAGGAATGATATCCATTTTAACAGTTCTACCTCGACACCCATCTGAAGAGCAGACTCCTCACCTCCTACTATAAGGTTAAAGTGACGAGAAAAGATATAAATTATACCTGAAACGATGAGGATAAATGGAAGGCCGATTGATAGCTGAACGTATTTGCTTTGTGAAAGATCACCGTACAGCCAGAAAAGCATGGAATGAAGCCTGCTATCACTGGTAGTGGCAATAAAAAACATTATCACAGCGGTAAAAAAGGCATTAATGATTACCCCGGTCAGAAGTAAGGTCGACGATTCTAATCCTCCGTGACGGCTGCTTATGCCCATTACCAGTAAAACAGTGAACAATGCGCCCATGAAGGAGAGAAGAGGTACGCCAAAGGTAAATCCAAGGCCGAAAAAAATCCCTATAATGGCTCCAACTGCGGCCCCACTTGAGATACCAAGGATAAAAGGCTCTGCGAGAGGGTTCCTCAGGAGCGCCTGGAATACAACACCCCCAAGAGAGAGTGTGAATCCAACCAGGCCAGCCAGTAAGATTCTGGGCAACCGGATCTTAAACAGAATCATCCATGCCGTTTGATCAATTGTGTTATAGCCAATTAACCAGGTAAAAATATCCTTCAAAGAGATCTTTGCAGGGCCCAAACTTAAAGAAATAAGGGCTATAATGACAAGCATCACTGTCAACAGCAACACTGTGTATACTACCTTTAAAGGCGTTATCCACTGCCTTTCCCGCTTTGCAGGATGAGGCAGGATACTCTGCTCTTTATTATCTTTCATGCCATTCAATGCAATGTCAGTCCCGATAAATCGGGATTGGCAGTTGTTCGTGGATTATACCCCATTTTATTTCCGGATGTATTAATCGTGCCATCTCTTCTAAGCCAATAACTATTCTCGGGGCAGCCCTGTCTATCAAATCAGAATCTATAAGATAAACTCGCCCACTTTGGACTGCAGGTAACGTAGGCCATCGAAACCATTCTTTTCGTGCCCTCTCAAACTCCCCCTCTCTTTCCATAGATGAGATGATTATCGCATCGGGACGTTTTCGTATTACCTCTTCCATGCTTAATCTTGGATACGTAACAGGCTGGTTCCCGGTCATATTTCTTCCGCCAGCAAGTTGGATTATGTCATGGTGTATTGTGCTCTGATTTACGCTTATAAGAGGCTTCATATTGATCACCAAGAGCACCAGCGGTCTTTCTCTATTTCTCACTGCTTTTATAACTTTCGTGACCCTTTCTCTTAAGGAATTAACCAAATGTGTTGCCCTATCAGTCACGCCACATATCTCACCTAACCTCTCTATTGTATCTAAAACCTGATGTAGCTTTCGAGGATTAACAACATAAACCGGGATACCTGCCTCTTCAAGCATCTCGACATCTTCTCTCTTGTTTCCGTCAGCCGTGGCAATAACGAGATCGGGGCTAAGAGTAACTACTTTTTCAATATTTATATCTGTATAGGCGCCTATCTTTGGTTTTTTCCGGGCCTCTTTGGGAAAATAGCTAAATCTGGTAACGCCTACAAGCCTTTCTCCCAATCCGAGAAAATAGATCGTCTCTGTAATGCTTGGCGCTAAAGAAATGATCCTTTTGGGAACAAAGGGTATCGTCACATTTCTGCCCAAAGAATCACGGAAAACAGCCGCATGTGTTAGTGGAGGGGCTGAGAAGAGCAGAATAATTACTAATACATCAAAAAAAACCTTTACAGTAAAATGGGGTCTTAACTGTGCTATAGTCATATATTATCGTATCCCTAAGGTTATGAAAGTCAGCCGTGATGATCTTACAGGAGTATTATAAAAAAAATCCTTAAATCCATATGGATTTAAGGACTGCACCCTGCTTCCTTGATCCTTAAACAATACAATAGTGGCAGGTCTTCTGGCTCTCCCGACCTCATGGTTAGCCTTCCCACCCCTGCTGATTCAGGGACAGTGACGTTAATCCTCATTGATTGAGGATGTACCCGAGGTAACATTACCTGATTTTATCAGGCACAGGATTACAGCGGCGGGACCGTTCCCGATTTTAACGGGATTCCCTATTAAATCATCTCGATACCACTAACTGTAGATCAAAGTTAAACTTTGGCTTTATTTTTTAAAGACAGAGGTTAAAATTTTCGAATCTTTTTTCGGAGTCTCTTAGCTGCCTTTGCCTGCTTCTTTTTCTTTTGTACACTCGGCTTGTCATAAAATCTTCTTTCCTTTATCTCCGAATAGAAACCTTCCTTTGAAAGCTTTCTCTTTAGATCTCTTATCGCCTTTTCTATTTGATTGTTGTATACAATTACTTTCATATCCATGTAGCTAACCACTCGAAACGTCAGCTTTTCCGAGAGCCTAGCCCCTTTTCAACTCACCTCCCTCTTTTAAAATATATTCCTGGGAAAATTGTAGCAGCCTTTTGTCTTTTATTTTGATTATTTTCACAACAGAGTGTTTGGATTATATATCCAACGAAGTAATTGTCAATATTTTTATTTTCGCGCTAAATCCTCTCCAATCTCGCAACAGATTCTATATGATAGGTATTGGGAAATAGATCAATTGGCTGAACCTCTTCCAGTGTATATCCTTCCTTTAATAAAGCGACATCTCTGGCCAACGTGGAAGGGTTGCAGGAAATGTAAATCATTTTCTTAGGTAATAATCTAAGTATCCGGTCTATTACTCCTCTTTGCATCCCAACCCGAGGTGGATCAGCTATTAACACATCTGGTTGAACAGTAAATTGGGATAAAAACATTTTAACATCCCCACAAATAAACTCACAGTTATTTATCCCATTCAACTGGCAATTTCTCTTGGCGTCGGCTATTGCTGCATTTGATATATCTACGCCAATTATACGCCCTGCCCGGGAAGCTAAAAAGATAGACATTGTGCCTATTCCGCTATAAAGATCAAAAATTATCTCCTTTCCTGTTAACGAGGCAAAGTTCCTTACCGACTCATATAATTTCTCTGCCATAGAGGTATTGGTCTGGAAAAAGGAATTTGCTGATATTTCAAAAGTAAACGGACCTATTTTATCTTTAATATTTCCCTCACCTGTAAAAACATTTTCCCATTCGCCAACTGCTGTCCCACCCCTTCTTGTATTAATATTATTTACTATAGTGGCAATCTCATTAAATCTTTCTTTAAGGATTGAAGCCAAAAGATAAATAGGGGCATCTCTCTTTTCACTCGTTATAATATTCACCATCCATTTATCAAAGAAATAGGAATGGCGTAACATGAGATAACGCCAAAAACCCTGATGCGTCTTAAGGCCATAGACAGGTATTCCGCTCTCACGTATATATCTTTTTGCCTCACGTAATATCGCATTGCCTTCTTCTTTCTGAAGAAGGCATCCCTCTATGTCTATGACCTTATCAAAGACGCCTGGGACATGAAGCCCAAGGGCGAAACTATTATTATCATCCTTTTCGGCTCTCTCTTTCGGCAACAACCACTTTTTGTCTGAAAAAGAGAATTCCATTTTATTTCTATACTCAAATATTTGGGGAGATGCTAAAGGTGGATGCATTGTAAAATCCGTTATCTTGCCAATATGGTTCAGTAAATCCACAATTAGGCCATGCTTATATTCCAGCTGCTTTTCATATTCAATGCATTGCCAGGCACAACCACCACAAAAGTCGCTATAAGGACAGGGGGCAACAATTCTATGGGGTGAAGCCTCAATTACTTCTACAATCCGTGCCTCTGCAAAATTTTTTTTTGTTTTTACAACTTTTGCAATAACCCTGTCACCAGGGACAGAGTTAGCCACAAAAATTGCCACGTTATTCAGATGGGCAAGTCCTCTGCCGCCGTAAACAACCTTCTCCACACTCAGTTCTATTATCTCTCCCCTTCTAATATCCATCCTTATAAGCGCCTAAAGCCCGTCCTGGCGCAACGGCCTTAAATCAAAGAGTTAAGTCTATATGCTAATAAGCGTTTGTATTAGCCTATTAAGGTGATAAGCCAGTTCTGGGCCAGGGTGAGCTAAAGTTAAAAATTATCAATACACAAACAGCAATTCTTCCGCTATATTGTCAAAATCGTGAGTATCTTCTCAATATTTCGGGATTGTGTATGCATAATTTAGAAAAGACTATCCTGCCACCAAGAATTACCCTTAAGATTAAGGAGATGCAATCGCAACAGTTCATTGCCAAAATCTTACATTTTTTCTCTTGTCTATTGTGTCTATTATGTTACATAAATGTAACGACACAGGTTCAAAATGATTTAATTCGTTAATTTTTCACACACATATAATTTATACCCATAATGCTGCATTATCCAAACATAAATC
>QMLT01000029.1 GCA_003646875.1 Deltaproteobacteria bacterium | reverse complement strand
CCTGGGAGTGGTGACCCTCCACAAAAGGTAGGTCCAACTTTTTTACGAGCATATTTGAACAAAGGAATGACATAGTGGTGAACGGCTGGGATATAAGCGCTAAACTCGGCTCTGGAACTCCTCCAGACACTATTGTGTGCCCGACAGATAAAGCCGAGATGGTGTTGGTGCCCAAAGGTCAATTTACCATGGGAATTACCCAGGAAGAACTCCGCCATATCTTTTTGCGAGACAGACGGGTGAACCAGGTATTTGCTACCGAGATACCCGCTCGCAGTGTAGACCTTGAGGCATACTATATTGATCGATATCCTGTTACGAACTCCCAATACCACACATTCCTTAAGGAAACAGGGCATCGAGCACCGTATCTCTGGAATCATCCCGTATGGAGAAAGCCAATGCAGCCTGTTGTGTTTGTAGGCTGGGACGATGCAAGGGCCTATGCCAGGTGGGCGGGAAAATCCCTCCCCACTGAGGCACAGTGGGAAAAAGCAGGCAGGGGAACAGACAGGCGTTTCTGGGCATGGGGCCATGAGTTCATCCTCGGTAGATGTAATTCCAGAGAACTCGGGCTTGGGAGCACATCAGAAATCGGCCTCTTCCACACAGGGATGAGCCCATATGGCTGCTACGACATGTGCGGTAATGTATGGGAGATGTGCGAGGGCCAATGGCAAGGGGGGTCTTTTCCCATGCGGGGAGGATGCTTTTTAGGGTCAGCAACCTTTGTGAGGGTTACCTGTCGCTGGAGCCCTGAAGATCCCATCAACGGCGCCCCTTGGCTTGGATTTCGCTGCGTAAAGGAGATTCCTGCGTAAAAATGGCGCTATCAATTTTATTGAACGCCTTTAAGTTCTTAAGTTTTCCCGCTTTAACCAGGCAGTCTTTGGTCACAAATATAATCTAACCCAATTTATTGAGAAGTTACCCGGATCAAGTCCGGCATGACGGTTTTGAGACTTTTTGCGAGACCATCAAGATTGATCTTCCAAACCCGCATTTGTTTAAAGCTGTAAATATAACAGGATGTCTTCCTTTTACACAAAACTGTTCTTTATTTGCAGGTTTGAGTCAGCATTGACCTTAACTTTTGTTTGGACCTCCTATCCACTTCCGACCTTTAATTCTTCTTTTCATAGAGGCATAATGATCTATACACTCTTCTCTGCTGCCTTCTCAACGGCCTCTACGATCTTTTTGTAGCCGGTGCACCGACAGATATTCGAGGATATCGTCTTGATTATCTCTTTTTTGGTCGGCCTTTTGTTCCTGTCAAGAAGCGCCTTCGCCGTCAGGATCATACCAGAGGTGCAGAAACCGCATTGGACCGCGCCTTTTTCCATAAAGGCCTCCTGGAGCGGGTGGAGTTTTCCATCCTTTCCGAGCCCTTCGATCGTAGTAATTGATGCGCCATCCACCTCCGGCGTAAGCACAAGACACGAACGAAGTGGTATGCCGTTCACAACCACTGTGCAGGCCCCGCAGGCGCCCACACCACAGGCCTCTTTCGCCCCAATAAGATCAAGCCTTTCCCGGAGAGTTTCGAGGAGGGTCTCATAAGGCCTTACATGGAGAGTTACTTTTTCATCGTTTACATGAAAGGTTACCTTCATCGTCTTCATCATTTCCCCTCCTGCAGGGCTTTTTTGCTCGCCCTTTGAATGAGGACACTGACCATCTTCTTCCGGTAATCCGGGGAAAGCGTTGTATTCGATACCGGCCTCGCATCACTGTATGCCTTTTCCGCTACATCCTTGAAAGCGCTCTCGTTTATGTCCTTAAGGTTATAGACAAGGGGGCTCGGCCCGATACCCCCGACACAGACTCTGCCTGCATTGCCCTTAGTGGAAACACCCACACCAAGTAAAGGATAATCGATGGAATCCCGAACCCTCAATTTTTCGTACGCACCTTTAGACCTTTTCATGGGGATAAGTATTTCCGTGAGAATTTCTCCGGGCATAAGCGTAAACGGGTTCCTTCCATCTCCACTGAAGATCTTTTCCAACGGCATCTTTCTCTCCCCCCGTGGGCCGACGAGCTTCACACTCGCAGAGAGGGCCATAAGTGATAGGGCATTGTCGCTGCAATAATTTGAAAAACATGCCCTTGCATTGGGGACAACATTACATGTTTCGCCTCCCATTTTGAAACAGAATCCACGTGCCGTTCTCCACTCCAGGGATTGATTATATAGGAGACAGCGCGTGTTTTGGAGAATGTTGCCTCCTATTGTGCCCCGCATTTGGAGTGTCTCGCAGGAGGTCGCATCGAGCGATTCATAGAGTGCGGGGAAATATTCTTTTACCGTGTTATTGTTCTTGAGTTCGAAGAGTGTAACGTTTGCACCGATTACCAGCCACCCGCCCTGATGAGAAATAGCTTTCAATCCTTCGATTTCCTTGAGATCGATGATAGCCATCGGTGTTGATAATCTCAGTTTCACCAACGGGATGAGGTCTGTCCCGCCGGCCAGATAACGGATCTTTCCGTTATAACGCTCATAAAAAGCGATCGCCTTGGCGATATTCTCGGCACTCTTGTATTCAAATTTTGGTAAAATCATCGCTTAACCCCCTTCTTTCGTTGCAGGGCATTCAAAACCCTGTCAGGCGTCAGTGGGAGCTCACGGAAAACAGTACCCGTGGCGTTCGACACGGCACAGGCAACCGCGCTGTGTGCATTCATCCGGATGGTAAGACCTCCTTCTTTTGCCCCGAACGGTCCTTCAGGGTCTCTGGAGCTCACAATGATCGTTTCTATGTCGGGCATGTCGCATGCAAGGGGGACCTTATATTCCAAAAGATCAGGGTTTAACAGAAAACCCCCTTCCCAGAGATTTCCTTCCATGATCGTCGCAACACCCGCCTGCTGTATGGAGCCTTCCATCTGCCCCTCCACCGCCATTGGATTGATTGGGCGCCCGCAATCGTGCGCCGCTGTAAAATGCGGGATCGAGACCTTACCGGTCTCGCTATCAATGGCGACCTCTGCCACGGATGTTCCAAAAGAAAATGTTCCTGCCATCTGTCCCCATGGCCTCGACACCCATTCCCTCTCAAAGTCGATCTTTGGGAAAAAAGAACCCGTGCCTACGATCGGCTCTCCCCGGAAAAAGGCCTCCCGCGCTGCCCACGAGATGCGCATTTTATTATCGGGTGTTTTCCTGGAATAGGCCATACGGTCCTTAAGACCGATGTCGGCTTCTTTCACTCCAAGTTTTTGAGCAGCAATAGCAACAATCTTCCTGCGGGCATTCTCACAGGCAACCTTCACCGCATTCGCCCCCACAAACGTAGAGGCTTGCGAGTAAGAACCAGGGTCGAGGTTCGTCGCCTCTGTGTCTGCATTCACGAGGTTGATATCCTCCATCGGAACACCGAGGACCTCGGAGGCAACCTGAATTGCCAGCGATTCGTTTCCCTGTCCATTATCAATAACTCCCGTTACGAGCGTCACCTGGCCGTCTTCGTTCATCTTTACGTAGCACGATGATCCAGAACGGAACCCCATGGGAAAACCACACATCATGGCCACGCACCCCATGCCTATCCCTTTGAATCTTTGTGTTCTGGCCCACTTCTTTTTGAAGCCTGTTTTTTCTGAGGCCTTTTGTATGGTTTCTTTGAGGCCACAGCTTGTAATCTTTGATTTTGTTGCTGTTACCTCTCCTGACGTCAGACCGTTCTTGAGCCGTATTTCCACGGGGTCCATGCCGAGTTCCTTTGCCATGAAGTCCATCTGCGCCTCGTTGCCTGCAAGAAAGGCCCTCCCGTGGCAACCGTACATTCCTCGTATCCCCTTGTTTGTAAATACCCGGTACCCATTATACCGGACATTTCGGAACCGGTAGCATTCCTCATAAACATAGAACGGAATCGAGGTGGCGATAGGACCGGTCGAGCTGTAGGCGCCACCATCATAGACCGCCCGGTAATCCTTCGCCACGATGGTGCCGTCCTTTTTCATCCCTGTCTTTACCGTGGCAATGATGTCGTGCACCTGTCTTGTGCTTGTAGCATTTTCTTCCCTGGAAAGGACAAGCTTGACCGGCCTGCCGGCCTTGATGGACAAAAACGATGCTATGAGATCACCAGGTGATACCTCCGAGCGACCGCCGAATGCACCTCCGGAGTTAATATGACGGATACGTACCCTGTTAAGAGGCATCTTCAGGAGGTTCGACAGCGCCTTGGCCCGGACATGGGGCCCGGCGTTCGGCATCCACAGGTCGAGAAAACCGTTTTTATATGAAGCGACAACCGCGTAAGGTTCCTTCATTGCATATGCTTCTCCGGCTGCCTTAAACGTATCCTCTCTCACGAGAAATGCCTTGTTCATAGCCTCATCAACTTTACCCACATCAATATTAACATGGATGTTGATATTGTTTGTAAACTCTTTATGGATCTGTGGTGCCCCCTCCTGCATGGCCTCCTCGGGATCAAAGACAGCGGGCAGCGGTTCATAGTCCACCCGGATATGCGAAAGGGCTTCCAGCGCCGTTTCCTCGTCAACCGCAGCGACTGCCGCCACGTCTTCACCGATGTAGCGGACCTTGTCCGTAGGCAACATAGGGTGATCCTTCGTATATCGAAAAACACCCCACTTTATCCCGTAAGTGTCAAAACCACTGATGGCAGCCTTCACTCCCGGCACTTTCAGGGCACGTTTCAAGTCAATGCGAAGAATTTTGGCGTGAGGATACGGGCTTCTCAATACCTTCGCTGCAAGCATCCCGGGAAGCTTTATGTCTGCGGTGTAGCATGCCTCTCCTGTAACCTTCGCAAGTGAATCACTCCTCACGACACGCTTGCCAACAGTTGTAAATTCATTTTCCATCGATACCCCCTTCATTTCCCTGGCTAAAGATGATGAACTCTTAAAAACTCAATATTGGGACGGCAAAGTAAAAAGCGCTCCCGGGACACAGGTGGGTTTTTTACGAAGCCGTCAAATATGGCTGCTCCACCTTCTTCAGCCGGATCACCGCCCATATTTATCGTGCACATACGCCAAGGACTCGTCTATTGCCTGAGCCGTCTTGTCCAGATCTTCCTCGCTATGCCTATAGCTAATAAATGCGTGATGGTGCGGGCTAAAAAAGAAACCCTTCCGTATAAGTTGAGTATAGAAATCATCCCGCTTGCCTTTTCGAGTATTCATTTCATCCTGCTTGAATGTTATGAAAAACATCGGTGCAACGCCGCTTAGCTCGGCCCCAACCCCATGCTTGTCTATGATATTCTGGATATTTTTCAGGAAACGATCACCCTTCACCCATATATTGTCAAGAACTTTATCGCGCTCCATGATTTCAATCGTTTTCAGCGCGGCAATATATGGCAGACTGTTCGGGAAGAAAGTGGAAGATATAAAAAGTTTAGATGCCGCGGCCATCATTACATCACTTTTCCCTGCGACAACACTGATAGGGTAACCGTTGGCCATCCCTTTCCCGAGGACCGTCAGGTCAGGGGTAACCCCATAAAGCTCCTGGGCCCCGCCCATTTTGAGCCTGAAGCAGGTGCGCACCTCATCAAAGACCAGAACAGCGCCGTATTTGTCAGAAAGCTTCCTTACACCTTCAAGGAACCCTGGCTTTGGTGTCTGCATCTTCTCGTGGAGTGGGTGCCCAAAGGGGGTCATAATGATGGCCGCAGCCTGATCACCGTATTTTTTCATCAGATCTTCGAGCTGGTCAAGATCGTTATAATGGAATTCATAGACATCCTCGTAAAGTTTCTCGGGGATACCCCCCTTCATCTCAACGCACCAATCATGCCATCCGTGGTAACCACATCGCATAATCTTGATCCGGTTTGTGTATGCCCTGGCAATGCGAATGCTCGCGGTAGTGGCATCCGAACCGGTCTTTAAAAAGATACTCAGTTCCGCGCTGGGGATAAGTTCGTTCAACTTTTTTGCGAGCTCATTCTGATACGGTTGTGTGAGGGTGAAACAGTAACCCTTGTTTTTTATCTGCTGTATAACGGCATCATCAACCTCTTCTTCCCTGTAACCCAGAATAATCGGTCCATAGCCACAAAGGAAATCGATATATTCGTTTCCGTCAACATCGGTCAATCTGCAACCCTTGCCATATTCAAGGAAGATCGGATACTCCCCCATGATAAAATCACTGGGCTTTCTTGCGCCCAGGACACCGCCGGGAATCAATGCTTTTGCCTCTTCAAAAAGCTTGAGGCTTTTTGTTATGTTAAGTTTTTCAGTCTCTTTCATGCAATATCCTCCTTTTAAAGTGCAAACATGGATGCTATCGTTTCCTTTTGATGTATCTTAGCGCCCCTTTGCAGAAACGCAGCAAGAAATTTTTCCGGATCGATGCAGCCTTCCGGGGCTACCACGCCTTTCACCGTAACATCACCGTCATCCATCATAAGGGCGGCGATCGAGGCGGGAAGGCCCGTTCCCGGCGCCATCCTGCCCACCATGTCGGCGGTGTAAGTCACCCTATTCCCCTGCCTCTCGCCTTTTACGATTACCTTCAGACCGGAAGCGGCAGGCCCATTATCCCTGCTTTTGGGGATCGTATCCCAGAGTTTCAACGTCAGATCATATGGTGTTACCTTTGTCCCTCTGACTTCTACTGGTTCTGTGCTGAGAAAGCCTGTCTCCTTCTGCTCCTTAATCAATTCATCTACCCATAATGGTATGAGGGCCCCTTTTATGACCACCTTTTTCACCCCTTCAATATAGCGAGGTATCGTGATCGGCTGCGGGTGGCCCACATAGCGAACCACACAGGCGCCAAGGGGTTCAAGGAATTGAGCCGTCTCCTCGCCAGCGCCACCGTCTACATATTCAAGCTTGCCATTTAGATACTGGGGTATTTTACCAGTAACCATGTGGAGGCTATGATCCCATGCAGCGCCAGAGAGCTCGGCGATACTTACCACCCAGAATAAGTGGATTTCGTCAACACGATCCAGTTGACTCGCATACCATTTGACTAATATGTTGTTCGTCCCCGGGTCAGAACCCATTCCAGTCAAGACGGTTACCCCGGCCTCTTTGGCGGCCTTATCAATGTCATCAGAAGAAAAAAGTATGGCAGCGGCCTCATAGTCATCGCAAATGTCTATATAATTGATTCTTGCTTCAACCGCTGCCCTGGCTACCGCCACAGCCGTCTTGTAGAAGGGCCCGGCGCAGTTGATGACAACGTCGTTTTCTCTGATTGCATCGACCATGCCATGATGATCGTTTATGTCGATTCTGGTGAGTGATGCCTTGTCGCTGGCACGTAGCTTGTCTTGCAACCTGCCCGGGTCTATATTGATATCACCAAGAGTGACACTTGTAATTTTCTCCTGCTTGATGAGATCCCTGGCGACCCCCTGGCCCATACCTCCCGTTCCACCTATCACTATTGCCCGCATTCCCGTTCCTCCTTGATAGATTATAGTTTCACCAGAAAAAATAGTCCGGGAAAGAACTAATTCCGAACATTACGGAAAAATCCGAAATGGGTATTTTACCCCACCCTGAAAAACAGGTCGACGATTGCAATCGACAGAAACATCTCCCTATTGAAGGCGATACCAAATTGCACTCTGTCCTGTCAAGCACCTAAATCCCTTCAGGGACGACCTCCGAGGCACAGCATCCTCTTTCGGCACGGCTTACTGAAAAAATGCCTTCAATGATTCCCAACCGCAGCAACTAAGCTCAGAGAAGACCTCGATTGTAGAGGAAATATCGCCTGAGGATCTAAGATATGCCAAAGACAAAATGTAACACTGTATACCAAGGCACTTTTCCCCTATTTATTGAGCCAATACGGATATTCTTCCTTGACCTGTATCATATAATACCATTTTTGGCTTGACAAGCATTTTGTATACAGTATACAAATTAAAATCAAGAAGTTATTTCTAACCTAAACTATTTGTAACCGTTCACGGTTGAAAAAGGTTCAATGTTTCAGGTTGTCTGTGTGCAACTTTGGAGATTGTTATCAGATTCAGTGGCTGCGAACACAGTGTAACAGCTACAATAAACCCTGTTGCGGGAAAACGCAAAAATGGGTTTGATAAATTTCCTGGTGTTATGTCTCTCTCGCCCGATGCTCCGCCATATTCGCGGAATATCAGCAAAGAGACTGAGGGCAAGCCCAATTGAACCTTTGAACCCGGAACCCTTGAACCTATGAACGTGTACAACGATTTTTACCATGTCAGAGAAAAGTATCACCATTTATTGTGGGCTCACCACTTACAGATAAAGGAAAAAATTTATGGACCAGGAAACAAAATTATACCCTTCATCATTTAACCCCTTATTTAACAAACCTATTCGCCCTGCTCCAAAAGAAATAGCTATAATCGGAGCAGGCACTATTGGCCCGGATATTGGATATTACTTAAAGAGTGCTATTCCAGGTATAAAGCTCCATCTCGTGGATGTTGTGGAAGAACCCCTCGCAAAGGCAAAAAAGAGGTATTCTGATTACGTACAAAAGGCGGTGGATAGAAGGAAAATGAAAGAGGACACTGGTAAGGCAATTTTAAACAATATCATCTATACAACGGACTACAAAGAGATTAAGAATTGCGATCTTGTTATTGAGGCAGCAACAGAAAACATTTTATTAAAACAAAAAATCTTTGATACGGTTGAAAGTATAGTAGGTGAAGATACTATCATTACCTCGAACACCAGCTCCATTCCCGCTGACAGGCTCTTTCGACAAATGAAAAGACCGGAAAGAACCACTGTTACCCATTTCTTTTCACCTGCGTGGCGAAGCCTTCCTGTGGAAGTTATTACCTGGGAAGGAGGAAGTGAGGAGATCATCGATTACCTGAACTGGTTTTTTGCTTTTACAGGAAAAGTTCCGATCATGACGGACAATGCCATTTGTTTCATGTTAAACCGAGTATTTGTGAATTGGTGCAATGAGGCAGCGTATTTACTTGACCATGCGTCTGCAAGCCAGATTGATAGTGTGGCAGAGGAATTTGTGGCTGCCGGACCCTTCTTTGTATTAAATATGACACATGGGAACCCTATCAACATTGAAACCAGCACCCTTCAGATGGAAGAAGGCGCCCATTACAGGCCGGCACCAATCTTAGGATCAGTTGACAGGTGGCTTACCCATCGCCCTGGAACCAAACTGGAGGTTCCTGAGGATATAAAAAATACCATCAGAGAGCGAATGCTTGGTATTCTCTTTTCCCAGTCATTTGATATTATTGATAGGGGTATTGGAACAAAGGAAGACCTTAACATTGGGTGTCAGCTTGCATTAGGCTTCAAGAAAGGGCCTCTGGATATCATGCGCAATTGCGGTGAAGCAGAGGTAGAGCGCATCATGAAAAAATTTGAAGATGCCAGATCTGGCTTTCCTCAAGCAAAACAACCGTTTTCAATATACCAGGATTTCAACCGCTATCTCCTTGTAGATGAAATTGAAGGCGTCAAGATTATTACAATAAGGCGACCGCAGGCAATGAATGCTATCAGCGATGAGATAAATAATGAAATCCTGAAAGTTCTAAAAGAAAACATAGATAACCCTGCTGTCAAAGGATTTATTATTACAGGGTATGGGAATGCCGCCTTTTCGGCAGGGGCGGATATAGGAAAGTTCCCTGCGACACTTGGAAACAAGGAAGCCGCGGCTCAATATGCAAGGGATTGTGCCGAGGTACAACTGTTTATGGATCAGATGGACAAGCCAATAGTCGCTGCTGTAAATGGCATGGCCCTTGGCGGGGGATTAGAAATAGCCATTCGCTGTCACAGCATAGTTGCGACAAAAAACGCCTTTTTTCAGTTTCCGGAGATAACCCTCGGCATACAGCCTGGAATCGGGGGATGCATTGTTCCATATCGAAAATGGCCTCAGGGTGCGAATATGTTTCATGAAATGATCTGCCTGGCGAGACGCATGACTGTGAAAGAGGCCCATGATATAGGAATGGTTACTTCGATATCCGAAGATTACTCCGACATGATACAAGAGGCAGTAAAAGAGGTTCACAAAATTGCTGGAAATATAACAAGAGTTCCTGAAGGAAAGGTTGATATCCCAGAAATTAGTATTCCTGACAACCCTATGGCAGGTAACTTAGCATTAAGCAAAGAGGCCATTTCTATAATAGTCAAGACGGTTAAAGCAGGTGCTGCTGCTGATACTTTTGCTGAGGCCCTTGAAATAGGATACCAAGGATCGGCTGAGATTGCCTGTACAGAGGCTGCCAAAGAAGGGATCTCTGCCTTTCTGGAAAAAAGAAAACCGGAATTCAAAAAATGATTAAATTAATTAGGACGCAGATTTTCTCCGATACTCGCAGATAACTACTTTAAAATATTTATGCGTATTAGGCACATTAAAAATCTTGATAATCTGCGTTCATCCCTGGCCCAGACCTGGCATGCAATGTTTAGGCTATATAGTCTGAGTCAATAGATACCACAGAGTTTGTATTATATGCAAAAAAGGTCGCGCCAGGGCAGGCTGCGGCCAAAGTGGGATTTACTGCTATGAACATAGTAACACTTATAAAACAGGTACCCGACACAACAGAGATAAAGATAGATCCTAAGACCGGCACTCTTATCAGAGAAGGGGTGGAAAGCATCATCAATCCTGATGATAGGCATGCAATCGAGTTAGCAATTACCTTAAAAAAGGATTTTGGAGGAAAGACTATTGTCATCTCCATGGGCCCTCCTCAGGCCATAGATGCCATATCAGAGGCAATGGGGATGGGGATAGATGAAGGGATATTGCTTACAGACAAAAATTTTGGGGGTGCAGATACATGGGCAACATCCTTTACCCTTGGAACCGCAATAAGAAAGCTAAATGCATATGATCTGATTATCTGCGGCAGGCAGGCCATTGATGGAGACACAGCACAGATAGGCCCGCAGATAGCAGAATTCTTAGGCCTGCCACAGCTTACCTATGTCAGACAGATAGAAGAAATTAGCGAAGGAAAAATAATCGTGCGAAGGGCATTAGAAGACGGCTATGAAAAAATTGAATCTCCCCTGCCTGCCCTTATTACTGTTATCGGAGAACTAAACACCCCCAGATATCCAAATGTTGACCTCTTGATAAACGCATGCAAAGAAAAGGCAAAGATAAAGACCTGGGATGCGGCAGATTTAGGCGTAACTGTTCAAGAAATAGGTTTGGGTGGCTCACTAACAAGGGTTATGAAGACTTTTTCTCCAAAAACCAAAAGAGTTGGCGAGATACTTAAAGGAGATAAAGAAGAAATAGTTAATCAACTCATGGAAAGGCTTCATGAAAAGCATCTTATCTGAGAGTAACGCAGGCTTCGCCTGAAAGGAGCAATATTCCAAGAATTTTACAAGGATGTTCCATGGCTATACATATTGATTACGATCTCTGCACTGGATGCAAACGTTGTGTAAAGATCTGCCCATATAATGGCGTAGATGTCAAGGATGGGAAGGCCGTAATAAATGACCGATGCACCTCCTG